>BACX01000350.1 GCA_000333335.1 Sphingomonas-like bacterium B12
TTCACTTGCGTGACCATCGCCTCTTGTCGGCGTGATTTCCCGCTTTCTGGTGTTCGTCACCGAACAGTTTCTGTCCATTTCCGGACAGGCCGGCGGCCTTGCCTCATCACCCGGAGCCGATAGTCTCGCCCGCGATGCTGAGTCTCATGGCCGCCCTGCTCGCCGCGACGCCGCCGGCCCCGCCGCCCGCGCCCGAAATCGTGGTCACCGCGAAGCACGACAAATGCTTCGTCGAATATGGTCAGCATCCGGTGTCCGACGACGACCTTAAGCAACTGAGCCAGAGCTGGGCGCTCGGCACCCCGGTGCGTGTGATCGAGCCGCGCGGCGCGAACCTGAAATGCGAGTTCGAGATCATGAAGTCCCTCGCGGCGCACGGCCAGCACACAGCGCAGTTCGTTGCGCGGTCGGAGGATCTCTCGCCCGAAGACACCAAGGCCGAGGAAGCCGAGCACGCCGCCGAACGACAGAAAGAGGTTGCCGCAGCCGCGACACCGATTCCGCTCGCGCCCGCGATGCTCGCCGGCCAATCCGTGGCGATCGCGCCCTCCCCGCCCCCCACCCGTCGCGGAAAAGGCGGCCGAGTGGCCCCGCGAGGCCGCTCGATCGCGCAGGCGCCGTCGGGCATCGTCACGCTCGCCTGCACGATGGCGGATCCCGAAAAGCCCTACCAGCTCGACGTAATCGTCAACGAGGAGAAAGGCACCGCGACCCCCTCCCGCCCCGACACCGGCGGCGGATCGGAGATGAAGGCGCTGTTCATGCCCGATGCCGTGCGCTTCGGCCCGTTCACGATCAATCGATCGACCCTGCAGATCTGGCGCCAGAATGGCGGCAACGGCGCCACCGCCGGCAAGCAGCCGGTCATCGTGCCCGGCCAGTGCGCGCTCGCCGACCTGCGGCGCGTGTTCTGAGCGGGCGGAACCTGCCCCCGTCTGGCCCGTAGAGACGGCCATGATTCGCGCCTTTTTCCTCGCGCTCGACGATCTCGGCGACCGACGGGTGCTCGCCATACTCGGCCGCTCGCTGCTGCTGACGCTGGCGATCTTCGCGGGACTTGGCGTCCTGATCGGCTGGCTGCTGAGCGGCTTCGATCCGTGCGGGCTTCTGTCCGCCGAAGATTCCTGCCCACTCGGCGGAGGCGCGAGCAGTTTCGGCGCCTTCCTGCTGACCGTTTGCCTGCTTTGGTTCCTCTTCCCGGCGATCGCGATCGGCGTGATCTCCGCCTATATGGACCGGATCATCGCGGCCGTGGAGGCGCGGCGCTATCCGGAAGCGCTCGCATCGGCCCGGCCGCTGGGCTGGGCGCGCGGGGCGTGGCTCGGCCTCAAATCCAGCCTGCGGGTGCTGGTCTACAACCTGATCGCCTTGCCCCTGTACGTGATCCTGCTCCTGTTGACCGGCATCGGCCCGGTGCTGCTCTTCGTGGTGGTGAACGGCATCGCCTTCGGGCGCGACCTCGGCGAGATGGTCGCGGCGCGGCATCTCGATCGCGCGGGCACGTCCGGATGGCTCCGCGAAACGCGGGGCGACCGGGCGGTGATGGGCATGATGGTGACGGGCGTCTTCCTGCTGCCGATCGCCAACCTGCTGGCGCCGGTGCTGGGCGCGGCGATGGCGACGCACCTGTTCCACGCGCGAATCAGGCGGTGAAGATCGCGCCCTCGCGCACTTCGACCGGCCATGCGGTGAGAGACTGGCCCGTGCATGGCCCGCCAACGCAGGCACCGCTTTCCGGATCGAACAGCGCACCGTGCCACGAGCAGGCGATCAGCGTGCCGTCGGGCGTCAGATAATCGTCGAGCGTCTGGGTGAGCGGCAGGCCGGCGTGCGGGCAGCGATCGACATAGCCGAACGCCGATCCGCCCCGTCGCACCACGAAGCCATGGAAGCGCCCGGCCTTCATTTGAAGCACGAAATTGCGCGCCTTGCCGTCCGCGATCAGGTCGATCGGGCCGAGGCGCACGCCGGGCGGCGTCGCGAACAGCCGCTCGGCATCGCTCATTGCGGATCGGCGTCGGGCTGGCGATCGGGGTGCGCGGCTTCCACCTCGGGCAGCGCGCGCGCGGCGTTCGCGGCTGCGAGCAGGCGCGGATAAGGCGACACGTCCACCGAGAAGCGTTCGGCCGAATAGAGCTGCGGCACGAGGTAGCAATCCACTAGCGTCGGCGTATCGCCATAAGCGAAGCGTCCGCCGTGTCGTTCGATCAGGGCTTCCAGCGCCGCAAACCCGTCGCCGATCCAGCGCTCCGCCCATTGCTTCACCGCCGCGCTGTCCGCGCCGAACTGGGTACGCAACGCGGTGGTGACGCGGATGTTGTTAAGCGGATGGATGTCGCACCCGATCAGCGCCGCCATGGCGCGTACCGTCACCCGCTCGTCCGGCCCTTTCGGCAACAGCGGCGGATCGGGATAACACTCCTCCAGCCATTCGAGGATGGCGGGACTCTGGGTCACCAGCGCGCCGTCCAACTCGAGCGTTGGCACCAGCATCTGCGGGTTCAGCGTCCGGTAGACATCGTCATTCTGTGCGCCGGCGCGCAAATCGTACGTGCGCTGATCGTAAGCGACACGCTTGAGATTGAGCGCGATTCGCGTGCGATAGGACGTGCCCGAGCGCCAATAGCCGTGGAGGATCATCAGGGAAGCCGCGCCTTTGCGAATCCGGACCAAGCCTCGTCATAGTCGCCCTGGAGCGTCTCCGTCTCCATCGCCCAGCGGGTCGGGCGGATGACGTGGCGGCTTTCGAACATGAAGGCCATCGTCGCCTCGATCCTGTGCGGCTTCAGATCTGCGGCAACCGCCTTCTCGTAGCTCGCGACGTCCGGGCCATGGCCGTTCATCTGGTTGTGCAGCGATCCGCCACCGGGCGCGAAGCCACCCTCCTTTGCGTCGTAGGCGCCCTCGATCAGCCCCATATATTCGCTCATCACGTTGCGGTGGAACCAGGGCGGGCGGAACGTCCCTTCCGCCACCATCCAGCGCGGCGGGAAGATCACGAAGTCGACATTCGCGGTGCCCGGCGTATCGCTCGGCGAGGTCAGCACCGTGAAGATCGACGGATCGGGATGATCGAAGCTCACCGTGTTGATCGTGTTGAAGCGGGCGAGATCGTAGCGGCAGGGCGCGAGATTGCCGTGCCACGCCACCACATCGAGCGGCGAGTGATCGAGCGTCGTCGTCCACAGGCGGCCCTGGAATTTCTGAATGACCTCGGTCGGCTCGTCGCGATCCTCATACCACGCCACCGGCGTCTCGAAGTCGCGCGGGTTGGCGAGACCGTTGGCACCGATCGGGCCGAGATCGGGCAGGCGGAAGAGATGGCCGTAATTCTCGCAGACATAGCCGCGCGATGGCCCCTCCACCTCCACCCGGAAGCGCACCCCGCGCGGGATCAGCGCGATGTGCAGCGGCGCCACATCGAGCACGCCCATCTCGGTGACGATGCGTAAGCTCCCCTGCTGCGGAAGGATCAGCAGCTCGCCGTCGGCCGAGAAGAAGACGCGCCCCTCCATCGACCGATTGGCGGCGTAGATGTGGATACCGCAGCCATCCCCGCTCGCGACATCGCCGTTGCCGCCATAGGTGACGAGGCCGTCGATGAAATCGGTCGACTCGGATGGTATGGGCAGGGGATCCCAGCGCAGTCGGTTGGGGCTGGGCGGCACCTCTTCGAACGGGCCGGAGCGCAACAGCATGGCGCCCGGATACGGCACGAACGGCGCATGATTGGCGGTCGGCCGCATCCGGTAGAGCCAGGACCGGCGATTCTCGGCGCGCGGCGCGGTGAAGGCGGTGCCCGAAAGCTGCTCGGCATAGAGGCCGAACGGCACCTTCTGCGGTGAATTGCGTCCGACCGGAAGCGCGCCCGGCACGGCTTCGGTCGAGACATGGTTGGCAAAGCCGGGAAGGTAGTCGGTCATCGCGCGCACTATGCGTCGACGGCGATCACACCGCGACGAATTTGATCCAGTTCGATGCTCTCGAACAGCGCCTGGAAGTTGCCGTTACCGAAGCCCTCATTGCCCTTGCGCTGGATGATCTCGAAGAAGATCGGGCCGAACAGGTTCTCGGTGAAGATCTGGAGGAGGATGCCTTCCTCGCCGACATTGCCGTCGATCAGGATGCGGTTGCGCTTCATGCGTTCCAGATCCTCGCCGTGGCCGGGCACGCGCTTGTCGACCAGCTCGTAATAGGTCTCGATCGTGTCCTGCAGCTTCACGCCCCGCGCGCGCAGCCGCTCGACCGTGTCGAAGATATCGGGTGTGGTCAGCGCGAGGTGCTGGATACCCTCGCCGTGATATTCGCGGATGAATTCCTCGATCTGGCTCTTGTCGTCCTGGCTCTCGTTCAGCGGGATGCGGATCGCCTTGTCGGGCGCGATCATCGCCTGGCTGAACAGGCCGGTCGCCTTGCCCTTGATGTCGAAATACTTCTGCTCCTCGAAGTTGAAGAGCGTGCGGTAGAATTCACTCCACACCCGCATCTGGCCGCGCTTCACGTTGTGGGTGAGGTGATCGAGCAGGTCGAGGCCGACATTGTTCTTAGCCTCCGCCTCGCGCCAGCCGGGGAACTCGGCCCAGTCGGCATAGAGATCGGCATCGTCGGCGATGAAATAGAGGTAGGAGCCGCCGATCCCCTGGATGACGGTGTCGTCCTCCTCGGTCGGCTTCGCGCCATGTTCCAGCGCCCATTCCATCGCCTTGGCGGGATCGGAGACACGGAACGCCATGGCGCTGGCCGACGGGCCATGCTCGCCCCGGAACTCGGCGACGCGGCCGGCCTCGTCGCGGTTGAGCATCAGGTTGATGCGGCCCTGCTTATAGCGGGTGACGTTCTTGGTCGGATGGCGATGCGTCGGGGTGAAACCGAGCTGCTCGAACAGCGCGCCCATCGCCTCCGGATCGGGCGAGGTGAATTCGACGAACTCGAAGCCGTTAAGGCCCAGCGGATTGCCTTCGATCATCACACACGCTCCTGAATTGGTATCAATTGAAACTATAATGAGCTTGCCGGGTTGGTGTCAAATGCTACCGTCATCAACGCGATGAGCCGTGACCTGATCCTCGACCACTTCCTTCCCTACCGTCTGTCCTTCACCAGCAACCTGGTGAGCGATGCCGTCGCCGACACCTATAAAGCCCTGTTCGGTCTCACGATCCCCGAATGGCGCCTCGTCGCGCTGATCGCCGAGCAGGAGGGAATCACGCAGCAGGAGATCGGATCGCTCAGTCGGATGGACAAGGTCACGGTCAGCCGCGCGGCGATCGCGCTGGCCGATCGCGGGCTGATCGAGCGGCGGCCGAACCCCGTCGACAAGCGCTCGCAACTGCTGGCGCTCAGTCAGGCGGGGACGCGACTCTATGAGGCGGTCGCCCCCAAGGCGCTGGAGATGGAGCGCGCCGTGTTCGGCCGCTTCTCCGATGCCGAGCTGGAGACGTTCACCGCAATGCTGCGCCGAATCGATGCGGCGGTGCTGGAGTCGGATCCCGGCGCATGACGCCGAGCGCCACTCATGCCGGGCGTGCAAATCGCTTTGCGGCAAGAGCGACCTTTAAAGCCCGATAGTTATTCTCTACTATTCCAGTAGAGAATGACTTGCCGCGCTCGGAGCCCTAGGCCATCCTCATGCCACACCCCGAACGCTCGAGGTGCCCTTCTCCCTGGCCTCGCCGGTCTTTGGTCAGCCCGGCGGGGCCTTCTTTCATCAAAAAGGGCGGCGCCGTTGCGGCACCGCCCAGGTGGAGAGGCGACCGAGGGTGGAGGTCGCTCAAGCCGCTATAGCGATATCGATTTGCTATTGCGAGTCGTTATCAATATTATTTTCTGGGTGCCGTTCGCGCTCGCGCTCGAACAGCCAGACCCGGATCGCGCTCGCCAGATTGGGCGGGTCGTCCGCCTCGATCCGGGCCGCGTCGATGCGCGCGACCAGTGCGGAAAGCGGCAGCCGCATCGCGGCCGCCGCCTCACCCAACGCATGCCAGAAGATCGGCTCGAGGCTGATCGAGGTCGAATGGCCGGCGATCGCGACCGAGCGCTTGATCGGTCCGGCCATCGCGCCCTCGCTCAATACATGTGCTGGCCGCCGTTGATCGACAGCGTCGAGCCGGTGACGAAGCCGCCATCCTCCGCCACCAGGAAGGCCACGCCGCGCGCGATCTCGGAGGCATGGCCCAGGCGGCCGACGGGGATCTTGGCGACGATCTTCTCCAGCACGTCCTCCGGCACGGCGGCGACCATGTCGGTGTCGATATAGCCCGGCGCGATCGCGTTGACGGTCACGCCGAACTTGGCACCTTCTTGCGCCAGCGCCTTGGTGAAACCATGGATGCCGACTGA
>BACX01000349.1 GCA_000333335.1 Sphingomonas-like bacterium B12
CGGGGAGCGCCGCCTGCAGGCGTGCGCCCGCCCCGCACAGCTTGATCGGCTGGCGCGGCGCGCGGATCGTGCGGCCCAGCGCGACCAGCCCGTCGCCCATGCGCGGGAACACCCAGCGCCGGGTTTCGCCTCGCTGCCGGTCTCGACGCGATAGCCGCCATGCTCGGCGACCGGCGCGGGCAGGCCGCGCGCGATCGACCGGCCCGCCAGCCAGGCGTGCAGCAGCCGCGTGTCCACGCCCTCGTCGGAGAAATCGTCGCCGGTCATGTCGTCGGTCCTAGGGGCATGGGGGCGGGCGCCTCAATGGAAATCGCGCGATTTCGGGAGGATGCGGACGTCGCGCGGATGCCGGCCGCGCGGCACCTGCGGGTGCGCCACCACGTCTGCGCGCGACAGCGTCACCGGCGGCGGCCCTTCCTCGCCCAGCCGTTCGAGCAAAGCGGTGCGATCGACGATACGGTCCGCCATCAGGTGGATGACGCCCTCCTTGCTCTTCTGGACGACGCCGTGCGCCTCCATCAGCCGGCTCGCCATCAGCGCGCGGCGATAGCGATCGAGCATCCGCGCCCACAGCAGGATGTTCACGATCCCCGTCTCGTCCTCCAGCGTCGCGAAGATGGCGTTGCCCTTGCCCGGCCGCTGGCGGACCAGAACCACGCCCGCCACCTTGGCACGGCTGCCGTTGGGGACGAGCAGCAGCTCCTCGGCCGAGACGATGCGCTCGCGCCGGAGCGTCGCACGCAGGAAGTGGATCGGGTGCTGTTTCAGCGACAGGCGGATGGTCTGGTAGTCGGCGGTGACCTCTTCGCTGAGCGGCATGGCGGGGAGCCGCGCATCGGGCTCGGCGGCGAGTTCGCGGGCGCGGGCGGCGGCGAACAGCGGCAGTTCGGTCGCGCCCGGCATCCGCCGCACCTCCCACGCCGCCTGCCGCCGCCCCATGTCGAGCGATCCGCAGGCGTCCGCATCGGCGAGCAGCCGCAGCGCGCGGGTGGGGAGCGGCGTGGTCGCCTCGCCGCCCTTCACCGGCACGCGGACCCGGCGGGCGATATCCTCGATGGTCTCGAACGGCCCGCCGGCCTGCCGCTCGGCGGCGATGGCGTGGCCCCATGCCTCCTGAAAGCCGTCGATCTGCCGGAAGCCCAGGCGCAGACCGAACCCCTTGTCCTTGCGATGCTCGGCCACGCCCCAGGTCCAGCGCTTGTGCACCGGGCCGTCGTCGGCGCCGGCCTCCACCGCACTGTCCCAGCCGCTGCGATTGACGTCGATGGCGAGGATCGCCACCCCATGCTCGGCCGCGTCGCGCACGATCTGCGCGGGCGCGTAGAAGCCCATCGGCTGCGAATTGAGCAAAGCGGCGGCGAAGACGGCGGGGTGCGTCGCCTTCAGCCAGGCCGACACATAGACGAGCAGCGCGAAGGAGATGGCGTGGCTTTCCGGAAAGCCGTAGCTGCCGAAGCCCTTGATCTGGTTGTAGCAGCGCTGGGTGAAATCCCGCTCGTAGCCGCGCCCGACCATCCCCTCGACCATCTTCGCCTCGAAATCGCCGATCGTGCCGACATTGCGGAAGGTCGCCATGGCGCGGCGCAGCAGATTGGCCTCGCCGCCGGTGAAGCCGGCCGCCGTGATGGCGAGGTTCATCGCCTGCTCCTGAAACAGCGGCACGCCGAACGTGTTGCCGAGGACGCCTCTCAATTCGTTCGGATCGTGGGGCGGCCTTGGCTTGGGAAATTCCGGCAGCTTGCCCGTCAGGCGATATTCCTCGCGCCGCCGAAGATAGGGGTGCACCATGTCGCCTTCGATCGGGCCGGGCCGCACGATCGCCACCTGCACGGCGAGATCGTAGAATATCCGGGGCTGCAGGCGCGGCAGCATGTTGATCTGGGCGCGGCTTTCCACCTGGAAGACGCCGATGCTGTCGCCCTCGCAGAGCATCGCATAGACCTCCGCCTGATCCTTTGGGGCGCTGGCCAGATCATGATCGCCGAGATCGTTCACACGCATCATCGCGAACGCCTTGCGGATGCAGGTGAGCATGCCGAGCGCCAGCACGTCGACCTTCATCAGCTTAAGCGCGTCGATATCGTCCTTGTCCCATTCGATGAAGGTGCGGTCCTCCATCGCGGCATTGTGGATCGGCACCGTCTCGTCGAGCCGGTCCTGCGTCAGCACGAAGCCGCCGACATGTTGTCCCAGATGGCGCGGGAAGGTGAGCAACTGGTCCACCAGCCAGCGCAGCCTCTCCAGATCCGCGACCTCCAGATCGAAGCCGGCATCGGTGAAGCGGCGCGTCTCCATGCGATCGGCGAAGCTGCCCCACACCGTGCTGGTCAGCCGCGCGGTGACATCCTCGGAGATGCCCAGCACCTTGCCGACCTCGCGCACCGCGCTGCGCGGCCGGTAGTGGATCACGGTGGCGGCGATGCCGGCGCGGTGACGACCGTAGCGCCGGTACATCTCCTGGATCACCTCCTCGCGCCGCTCATGCTCGAAATCGACGTCGATGTCGGGCGGTTCGTTGCGGTCCGAGGACACGAATCGGGAGAAGAGCAGTCTGTGCTCCGCCGGGTTCACCGAAGTGATGCCCAGATAATAGCAGACGGCGGAATTGGCGGCCGAGCCACGGCCCTGACACAGGATCGGCGGATCGAGCGATCGTGCGTATTTGACCGTCTCATAGACGGTCAGGAAATAATAAGCGTAGCCGCGCTCGCGAATGAGCGCGAATTCCTCGTTGAGCGTCTTTCGTATTCCGTCGGGGATGCCCTCCGGATATCTCTCGCCTGCCAGCCGCAACGTCTCATGTTGCAGCCATGCCATCGGCTCCCACCCCTCCGGCACCGGCTCGTGCGGATATTCGTATTTCAGGTCGTCGAGCGTGAAGCCGATCCGCTCCAGCACATTCCGCCACGTCGTCACCGCCTCCGGCGCCTGCCGGAACAGCCGCGTCATCTCCTTCGCATCCTTCAGGTGCCGCTCGGCATGGGCGAGGAGGCGCTGGCCCGCATCCGCCAGTGTGGTGCCCTCGCGGATGCAGGTGAGCACGTCGTGGAGCGGGCGTTGCGCGGGATTGGCGTAGAGCGCGTCGCAGGTGGCGAGCAGCGGCAGGCCGGTGCGGCGCGACAGATCGACCAGGCGGGCGAGGCGGCGGTGGTCGTCGCCTCGCCGGTTCATGGTCGCGGCGATCCACAGGGGCGCGTGGCGGGCGAGGCGACGCAGCAGGAATTCGTGGGTCTCGTCCGCCACCGCGATCAGCAGCAGGCCTTGCGCATGTTCGATCAGGTCGGCGAGGTGGAGGATGCATTCGCCTTTCTCGGCACGGCGGTTGCCGAGCGTGAGCAGGCGGGTGAGCCGCCCCCAGCCGGCACGATCGACCGGATAGGCGACGATGTCCGGCGTGCCGTCCGCAAAGGCGAGGCGGGCGCCGACGACGAGGCGGGAGTCCGGGCCGATCAGGTGCTGCGCGCGGGCTTCGTTGAGCGCGATATAGGCCTTCACCACGCCCGCCACGTGTTGCGATCGGCGATGCCGATGCCGGCGTGGCCGAGGTCGATGGCGTGCATCACCATGTCCGCCGCATGGTTCGCGCCGCGCAGGAAGGAATAGTTGGTCGCGGCCAGCAGCTCGGCGAATTGCGGCTCCTCACTCATGCGAACAGCCCGTGGACGTACCAGTCCGGCGTGTCCGTCTCGCGTTCGTAGAGGCCGTGGCGGAACAGCCAGAAACGGCGCCCGCGCACATCCTCCACGCGGAAATAGTCGCGGGTGAGCAGCGGATTGGCGGGCCGCGTCGGCGAAGTCTCGGGCGGATCGACCAGTTCCTCGTCGTCGCAATCCCTCGCGTCGCGGCCGGGTTTGGGGCGCAGCACCGACGGCGGCGGATCGGGCAGTCGGCTCACCCGCACCCGCCACCATTCGCCGGCGATCCGCTCCGGCCCCTCGAACCGCGCGACCTCGTGGACGGTGCGGCGCCAGCGGAAACGGCGCGGCGGCCCGTCGGGCACTTCGGACAACGTCACCTCGATGCGCTGGGGTGGATCGAACAGATGGATCGGGCGCAGCGGCGGTTCGCCCTCGGTCGGTAGCGGCCACGGCGCGGGATCGGGCAACTCGACCGCCGGCAGCGCCAGCGCGGCCTGCTCGGGAATGTGCGTACCGTGAGCCACGAAGCGGCGCACGCGGTTGCGGCCGAGCCGGGTGGAGAGGCGATCGACCAGAGCCGCCATCGCCTCCTCGGCGACGCGGCCGCCTTCGAGTTTGAGTTGCGTGGCGGCCAGTGGCTCGATCGCCGGCACCGCCAGCCGGATCATGTCGAAGCCGAAGCCGGGGTCGATCGGGTCGGCCAGCGCATCGATCCGCTCGCGGAACAGGCGTGCGGGCGTGGCGGGATCTCGGGTGGGAAGACCGGTCTCGATCGCGATCTCGCGCACCTGCCCGTCACTGCGATAGAGCCGCCCGACGAAGCGACGACCGCCGCCGTGGCGCTCCTCCATGGCGATGGCCGCTTCGCGGGCGAGGTCGTCGAGCACCTTGAGCGCGTCGTCGGTGCGCGCGACCGGCTCTGCGAAGCGGCGCTCGAAGAGCAAGGCGGGCAGCGCACGGCGTGGGCTGATGCGGCTGTCGGTGCGGCCGAGCAGCCGGTCGAGCACATCGACCAGCTCCTCGCCGAAGCGCGCCGCGAGGGGAGGGGAGGGGCGGTCGGCGAGGTCGCCGATCGTCTGAGGCCGGCACGGCGCAGGCCGGTCTCG
>BACX01000348.1 GCA_000333335.1 Sphingomonas-like bacterium B12
CCCGATTTAGCGTCAGGGCGGGACATGGCGGGGTCGGCATCGCGCGCGACGTCGAGCACCAGCCCCTNGATCCGCCGCACGCCGCGCGCCGTTGCCAGNNGTCGGATGTACGCGGCATAGAGCGAGGCGTCGAAATGATAGGCATAGGCGAAGGTCGATCGGATCGACTTCGGATCGGCATCGGGAAACGCGAACGCATCGGCCCGGCACGCCGCAACAGCGAAGCTGTACGCCTGCAACGGCGCGACCTCGCGCCCCGCCAGCTTCGCGCGCGCCCAGTGATGCTGAAAGTCGACGCCCGCCCACGGCTCACCGAAGGTGCCGAAGGGGTGGATGTAGCGATCGCCGTCACGGGTCCAGCCGGCGAACTCGATGCCCAGCTTGAAGCTGCCGACATCGAACAGGTGACCGCGGAACTTCGCAAGTCGCTCGCTCAGGTGACGTCGGGCAACATCCTGCTGATCCCGCCGCCCCCGGTTTCGGGCATCGGCACCGGCGGCGGCTGGAAGATGGAGATCGAGGACCGCAACGGCGCCGGCTATCAGGCGCTCGAGAAGGCCGCGTTCGGCATGATGATGGGGGCGAACAAGGCCAAGGGCATCCAGGCCGCCTTCACCACCTTCAACACCAAGACGCCGCGCCTGTTCGCCGACATCGATCGCGAGAAGGCGGAACAGATCGGCGTGCCGGTGGAGAACATCTTCTCGACGCTGGGCACCTATCTCGGCTCCACCTACATCAACGACTTCAACTATCTTGGCCGTACCTGGCGCGTCACCGCCCAGGCGGACGCCAGCTTCCGCCAGCAGAGCTCGGACATCGAGCGGCTGCGGACGCGTGCGACCGGTGGTGGCACCGTGCCGCTGGCGGCCGTGCTGAAGATGGAGAATGACGCCGGCCCGTGGCGCGTGGTCCGCTACAACCTGTATCCGTCCGCGGAACTGCAGGGCGATACCGCGCACGGCTTCTCGTCGGGCCAGTCGCTCAAGACGATGGCGGGCCTCGCCCAGCAGGTTCTGCCCAAGGGCATGACCTTCGAGTGGACCGACCTCGCCTACCAGCAGGAGCAGGCAGGCAATACCGGCATCTACGTGTTCGGTCTGGCGGTGCTGTTCGTCTTCCTGCTGCTCGCCGCCCAGTATGAGAGCGTGATCCTGCCTCTGGCGGTGATCCTGATCGTGCCGATGTGCCTGCTCGCCGCGATCGTCGGCGTGGGGCTGATGGGGATGGACAACAACATCCTGACCCAGATCGGTCTGGTCGTGCTGGTTGGCCTCGCCGCCAAGAACGCGATCCTGATCGTCGAGTTCGCCCGCCAGGGCGAGGATGACGGCCTGAGCCACCGGGAAGCGGCCGAGCGCGCCGCCCACCAGCGCCTGCGCCCGATCCTGATGACTTCGATCGCGTTCATCCTCGGCGTGCTGCCGCTGGTGATCTCCAACGGCCCCGGCTCCGAGATGCGCAAGGCGCTCGGCGTGGCGGTGTTCTTCGGGATGATCGGCGTGACCTTCTTCGGCCTGATGTTCACGCCCAGCTTCTACGTGATCACCAAGATCCTGGGCGAGAAGGTGCAGGACAAGGTGCGGGGCTGGCGCCGCAAGAAACCCGGCGAGACTGTCGCCGAGGGAGGCTATTGAGATGATCCGCCGCCTTCGTAGCCCGCTGGCCACCCTGCCCGCGCTGGCGCTCGCCGCCTGCGCCGTGGGACCGAATTACAAGCCGCCGGTCATCCAGCCGGATGCGAAACAGCCTTTCGTCGAGGGGCAGGCGTCCACCATGCTGTCCGGCCAGCCGCTGCCGGACAAATGGTGGGAGATGTTCCAGGATCCGGCGCTCGATCGCCTGATTCAGGACGCCTTCGCCTACAACACCGACATCCGCGTGGCCGACGCCAATCTGCGCCAGGCGCGCGGCGTGCTTCTTGCACAGCGGGCGGGCCTGTTTCCCGACGACCACCGTCTCGGGCCAGTATTCGCGTAACCGCACGGGCGTCAACGGCCTCGCCCCGCAGAATGGCGGTGCCGGCACCGTCGGCGCGATCCCCGGTTGGGGTCGACGGGTTCAACTACCAACTGGTTCCAGGCCGGGTTCGACCCCAGCTACGAAGTCGATTTCTTCGGCCGGTTCCGCCGCTCGATCGAGGCCGCCAGGGGCGACGAGCAGGCCGCACGTGCTCAGCTCGACGCCGCGCGGATCACGATCGCCGCGTCGGTGGCGCAGGCCTATGCCGACGCCTGCGGCTATGCCGCACAGGCCGATGTCGCGCGCGACACGGCGCGGCTGCAGGGCGACACGCTGAAGCTCACTCAGCGACTGCTCGATGCCGGGCGCGGCACCCGCCGCGATGTCGATCAGGCGGCAGTGACGGTCGAACAGGCCAACGCCCAGGTGCCCCAGCTCGAAGCCGAGCGCCGCGCCCAGCTCTACGCACTCGCCGCGCTGACCGGCCGCCCGCCCGCCGAGATCGATGGCGAGGCACAGGCCTGCCACATCGTGCCGAAGGTGAAAACGGTGATCCCGGTCGGCGACGGCGCGACCCTGCTCGCCCGCCGCCCGGACGTGCGTGCCGCCGAGCGGACGCTCGCCGCCGACACCGCGCGGATCGGCGTCGCCACGGCCGCGCTCTTCCCGAGCGTCAGCCTGATGGGTTCGGTCAATTCCACCGGCACCAAGGGAAGCCAGCTCGGCACGGCCAAGTCGTTCGGCTTCTCGGTCGGCCCGCTGATCCAGTGGAACTTCCCGAACATCCTGGCGGCCAAGGCGCAGATCAAGCAGGCCAAGGCCGGCACCGACGCCTCGCTCGCCACCTTCCAAGGCACCATCCTGACGGCGCTCAAGGAAACGGAGAGCGCGCTCGCCCGCTATGCCGCGGCACTCGACCAGAATGCGGCGCTCGGCCGCGCGGCGGATGCCGCCGACGATGCCGCCAAGCTCTCGCGCATCCGCTTCGATTCGGGCCGCGACAATTTCCTGAACCTGCTGGTTTCCGAGCAGAACCGCGCTTCGGCGCGCTCGGCGCTCGCCCAGTCGGATCAGGCGGTTGCCGACGCGCAGGTTTCGCTATTCAAGGCGCTGGGCGGCGGCTGGGAAAACGCCCCGCCGATCGCCAATGCGGCGCCCGGCGCGGTCTCGGGAAACCCCTCTGTGCAGCGCGGCAGCTTCGCTGTGCCTGTTTCACAGAAGAGCAATTAAGCTGCGCTGCAGCATAACATAATTTCATAGGCCTCTTTTCCTCATCTCTGCCCGGCGCTAGGGAGCCGATCGGGTCCGCGCGTCGTTGGTGACGCGCGGGACACCCGTGAGGAGGATCAGAATGGCCGACGAGCCGGGCCGCAACCTGCGGTCGCTCTCGCTGCACGTGCCCGAGCCGAAATATCGGCCCGGCGATACGGTGTCGTTCGACGATATGGAGTTTCCGGCGGCCGGCAGTGTCGCGCGACCCGATATCGCCGCCGATCCGGCGACGCTGCGGGACTATCCCTTCACCCTGATCCGCGTGCTCGATCCGGACGGCCAGGCGGTCGGCGAGTGGAACCCGCGACTCGAGCCGGACCGCATCCGCGCCATCCTGCGCGCCATGATGCTGACCCGCGCGTTCGACGACCGCATGTTCCGCGCCCAGCGCCAGGGCAAGACCAGCTTCTACATGAAGTGCACCGGTGAGGAGGCGATCGCCGTATCGCAGGCCATGGCGCTCGATCGCGACGACATGTGCTTCCCCTCCTACCGCCAGCAGGGCCTGCTGATCGCGCGCGACTGGCCGCTCATCGACATGATGTGCCAGATCTATTCCAACGCGGGCGACCGGCTGAAGGGCCGCCAGCTGCCGATCATGTATTCGTCGAAGGAAGCGGGCTTCTTCTCGATCTCGGGCAATCTCGGCACGCAATATCCGCAGGCCGTGGGCTGGGCGATGGCGAGCGCCGCCAAGGGCGACACCCGCATCGCGGCGAGCTGGGTCGGCGAGGGCACCACGGCGGAGGGTGATTTCCACGCCGCCTGCACCTTCGCATCCGTGTTCCGCGCGCCGGTGGTGCTCAACATCGTCAACAACCAGTGGGCGATCTCCTCCTTCGCGGGGTTCGCGGGCGGCGAATCGACGACGTTCGCGGCGCGCGGCCTCGGCTACGGCATCGCGGCGCTGCGCGTGGACGGCAACGACGCACTCGCCGTCTATGCCGCGACCGAGTGGGCTGCCGAACGCGCGCGCTCGAACCACGGCCCGACCCTAATCGAGCATTTCACCTATCGCGTGGAAGCCCACTCGACCTCGGACGATCCCAGCGCCTACCGTCCGGCCGACGAGGGCCTGCACTTCCCGCTCGGCGATCCGATCGAGCGGCTGAAACAGCACCTCATCGCGATCGGCGAATGGGACGATGCCAGCCACGAGGCGCTTCAGGCCGAAGTGACCGCGCAGGTCCGCGACGCGGGCAAGGAGGCCGAGAAGCTCGGCACGCTCAGCGGCACCGCCTTCAACCACGGCTTCGAGACCAGCTTCGAGGACGTCTTCGCCGAAATGCCGCCGCACCTGAGGGAGCAGATGGAACAGAGCCTCGAAGAGCGCAGGGTGGCGGGCGTATGACGCGGATGAACATGATCCAGGCGATCAATTCCGCCATGGACGTCTGCATGGAGCGCGACGACGGCGTCACCGTGCTGGGCGAGGATGTCGGCTATTTCGGCGGCGTGTTCCGCGCCACCGCCGGCCTGCAGAAGAAATACGGCAGGAACCGCGTGTTCGACGCGCCGATCAACGAGTGCGGCATCATCGGCGTGTCGATCGGGATGGCCGCCTACGGCCTGCGCCCGGTGCCGGAGATCCAGTTCGCGGACTACATCTATCCGGGCATGGACCAGCTGATCTCCGAAGCCGCGCGGCTGCGTTACCGTTCGGCGGGCGACTTCACCTGCCCGATCACGGTGCGCTCGCCCTTCGGCGGCGGCATCTTCGGCGGCCAGACCCACTCGCAGTCGCCCGAAGGCATCTTCACCCACGTCTCGGGCCTCAAGACGGTGATCCCGTCCAACCCCTACGACGCCAAGGGCCTGCTGATCGCCGCGATCGAGGATCCGGACCCGGTGCTCTTCTTCGAGCCCAAGCGCATCTACAACGGCCCGTTCGACGGCCATTACGATCGCCCGGTCCAGCCCTGGTCCAAGCACGACAGCTCCGAGGTGCCGGAGGGTTACTACAACGTGCCGCTCGGCAAGGCGGCGGTGGTGCGCGCCGGCGAGGCGGTGACCGTGCTCTGCTACGGCACGATGGTCCACGTCGCGCTCGGCGTCGCGCAAGAGAGCGGCGTGGATGCCGAGATCATCGACCTGCGCACGCTGGTGCCTCTCGATATCGAGACGATCGCCGCCTCGGTCGAGAAGACCGGCCGCTGCGTGATCGTCCACGAGGCGACGCGCACCTCGGGCTTCGGCGCCGAGCTTTCCGCGCAGGTGCAGGAGCGCTGCTTCCACCATCTCGAGGCCCCGATCGAGCGCGTCACCGGGTGGGACACGCCCTACCCGCACAGCCTCGAATGGGCCTATTTCCCCGGACCCGTCCGCTTGGGCCAGGCGCTCAAGCGCGTGATGAAGGATTGATCGCATGGCGCGCGTAAACTTCCGCCTCCCCGATATCGGCGAAGGCATCGCCGAGGCCGAGATCGTCACGTGGCACGTGAAAGTCGGCGATCACGTCGAGGAGGACCAGCCGGTCGCCGACATGATGACCGACAAGGCGACCGTCGAGATGGCCGCCCCGGTCTCGGGCAAGATCGTGGAGATCGCTGGCGCGGTCGGCGACCAGATTGCGATCGGATCGACGCTGGTGGTGTTCGAGACCGAGGGTGAGGAGGAGGCTGCGCCTGCTCCGGCGGCGAAGGAAGAGGCGGCTCCGGCCCCCGCTTCGCAAGACGCCGTTCGTCCTGAGCCTGTCGAAGGACGGGCAGCGAGCGCGGCGCCCGAAGCCCATGCTTCGACTTCGCTCAGCACGAACGGGGGAGAGGGCTCGCACGATGGGAAGAAAGTCCTCGCCTCCCCTGCCGTGCGCCAGCGCGCCAAGGAGCTCGGCGTCGATCTAGCGCAGGTCCATCCCGCCGCCGGTGACCGCGTGAAACATTCCGATCTCGATGCCTTCCTGAAATATCAGGGCGGCGGCTCGGCCCCGGCGCGCTCGTATGCCGCCGCGCCGATCGCCATCGGCGAGGACGAGATCGAGGAGATCAAGGTCGCCGGCCTGCGCCGCCGCATCGCCGAGAACATGGCCGAGGCCAAGCGCCGCATCCCCCACTTCGCCTATGTCGACGAGGTGGATGTGACCGCCGTCGAGGCGCTCCGCGCCGCGATGAACGAGACGCGCGGCGAGCGGCCGAAGCTCACCATGCTGCCCTTCCTGATCAAGGCGATCAGCAAGGCGGCGCGCGACTTCCCGATGGTCAACGCGCGCTTCGACGACGAGGCCGGCGTGGTCCAGCGCCACTCCGCCGTCCACCTCGGCATGGCGACGCAGACCGATGCGGGCCTTTCCGTCCCCGTCATCCGCGACGCGCAGGCCTATGACGTCTGGGGCTTGGCCGGAGAGATCGTCCGCCTCGCCGACGCCACCCGCCGCGGCAAGGCCAAGCGCGAGGAGCTGTCCGGCTCCACCATCACGCTGACCTCGCTGGGCGCGCTCGGCGGCATCGTCTCGACCCCGGTGATCAACCGGCCCGAGGTGGCGATCGTCGGCGTCAACAAGATGGTCGAGCGCCCGGTGGTGATCGACGGCCGCATCGAGGTTCGCAAGATGATGAATCTGTCCAGCTCATTCGATCACCGCGTGGTCGACGGGATGGATGCAGCGAAATTCATCCAGGCGATCCGCCGGCTGATCGAGGTGCCGGCGCTGCTGTTCGCGGACTGATTTGAGAGGACGGGGCCTCAGGCCCCCATGCGAGGGCGGAACAGGCGTCCGCCCTCGGTTACCAGGATGATGCCGAGCGCCGACACGCCGGCCAGCGCGAAACCGATGGTGAGCGGCAACGTCGTGCCGTCGAAATGCTGGCCGATCCAGTAGCCGATCAGCGATCCCACCACGACGGTCACGAAGCCCTGCACCGAAGCCGCCGTGCCCGCCACATCCGCGAGCGGCTCCATCGCCATCGCGCCGAAGTTCGACATGGACAGGCCGAAGCCGAACATCGCGATGCCCTGGCAGACCGCGAAGGTGACGATCGTCTCGTGCCCGGACAGAACGATGGCGAGGTGGACGATCTCGGCCGCGACGTAGCAGAGCAATGCGCTGTGCGAGACGCGGCGGGTGCCCAGCCGCTCGACCACGCGCGAATTGGTGAGCGAGGCGACCGCCATCATTCCCGCGATACCGGCGAACACCAGCGGCATCAGTTTGGGCGCGTGGAAGGCATCGGCGAAGATCTGCTCGACGGAATTGATGAAGCCGTAGAGCGCGCCGCTCAGCACCGTCTGGGCCAGCATGTAGCCGACCGCCTGCCGCGCAGAGAGCGACCGGGCGATCGCCCGCGATACCGAAACCGGATCGATCGGGCGGCGGAATTCGGGATGGAGCGTCTCGGGCAGGCGCCAGCCGATCCAGCCGAGCAGCACCATCGCGTAGACGGTGAGCGCCGCGAACAGCCCGCGCCACGGCAGGAACCACATCAGCACCTGCCCGATCGACGGCGCCAGCACCGGCACGGCCAGAAACACCATGAAGGCGAGGCTCATCACCCGCGCCATCTGCCGCCCGCCATAACAATCGCGCACCACGGACACGGTGACGACGCGCACCGCCGCCACCGCGATGCCCTGCAGCAGTCGCGCCACGAGCAACAGCTCGAAACTGGGGGCGACGGCGGCAAAGAAGCTGGTCAGCGCGTAGCCGGCCGCGCCGGCGATCAGCATCGGCTTGCGCCCGAACCGGTCCGAGATCGGGCCGTAGACAAGCTGCGCCACGCCGAAACCGAGCAGGAAGGCGGTGATGATCAGCTGCCGCCGATTCTCGTCGTCCACGCCCAGCGACGATCCGATCGCGGGCAACGCCGGCAGCATCGTGTCGATGGCGAGGCCGACCACGGCCATCATGGCCGCGATCAGCGCGACAAACTCGCGGAAGCCCATCCCTGCGTGGGGACCGGGCGTTGCGATATGGGGTGCCATGCGCGCGTCGGGGGTGGCGGCCGTCATGCCGCGTTCCTTACGCCCATGGCTTGGCGGCGCAACCCCTATGCTGCACCTGCGAAGAGATTAGCGGCAATGCTTCTCCGCAAAGGCGGTCGCCGCCCCCAGCAGGCCGGGCTGCGGGTGCGTGATCAGCTTCACCGGAATCTGCGCCATCCGCGCCTCGAACCGGCCCTTGGCGGTGTAGCGGCCGGAAAAGCCGGAGATCGGCAGGTGATCGGCAATCCGCACGCCGACGCCGCCGGCGATCACCGTTCCGTTCCACGCGCCGTGGGCCAGCGCGAGATCACCCGCTACCGATCCCAGCGACAGGCAGAAGCGATCGAGCGCCGCCGAGGCGAGCACGTCGTCGCCGGACAGCGCCAGCTTCCACAATTCCTTGTCGTCGATGTCCGGCGCGACGTTGCGTCCCTCGATCGCGGCCAGCGCCTCGTACAGATTGACGAGGCCGGGGCCGGCGACGATCCGCTCCACTGACACGCGGCGATAGCGGGTGCGCAGGCGCTGGAGGATCTGGTCTTCCAGTTTGTCGAGCGGGGCAAAGTCGATATGCCCGCCCTCGGTGGTGATCACGGTGACGTGGCCGCGATGGCCGCGATGGAGCTGCGCCACGCCGAGGCCGGTGCCGGGGCCGACGATGCTGATCGCGCCCTCCTTGCCCAGCGGCTCGTCCGGCCCGCAGATGTGCTGGAGATATTCGGGGCCGACCCGGCTGACCGCATAGGCGACGGCGCCGAAATCGTTGACCAGCTCGTAGCGGTCGAGCCCCAGCATCGACGGGATCAGGGCGGGCCGGAGCACCCACGGGCTGTTGGTGAGCTTGAGCACCGCGCCGTCCACCGGGCCGGCGAAAGAAATCGCGCCGTCCTTCGGCAGCGGACGGCCGAGCTTTTCGGCGAACGCCTCCCACGCGCTGCGCAGGCTGGCATAGGCATGGGTGGGGAGCGTGACGACCTCGCCCAGCTCGATCGCGCCATGGTCCTTCACCGTCGCGATCGTGAAGCGCGCGTTGGTCCCGCCGATGTCGACGGCGACGAGTTCAGTCATTCAGCCTCTCCAAATCCGGCCTCCGTCGAATGTCGCAGCGACGGCAACCGTTCCCGCGGGGCTGTTAGCATTGTTCTCCGAATGATGACAGCGCTTGTCATTGTCAACGATGACAGCCAGACAGGACGGTGAAGCGACCGCCATCCGAGCCGTCGCCAGGGGAGAGAGACATGCGCATCATGATGGCCGCCGGGTTCTGCCTGCTCGCGAGTACGTCAGCGATCGCGCAAACGCCGCCGGCCGCCACCGCGCACCCGGCACTCTGGCCGAAGGCCCACAGCGTCGGGCTGGTCGATCCGAAGACCGAGGCGTTCGTGACTTCGCTGATGAAGCGCATGACGCTGCGCGAGAAGGTCGGCCAGATGATCCAGGGCGACATCTCCTCGATCAAGCCGGAGGAATTGCGCGACTATCCGCTGGGTTCGGTGCTGGGCGGTGGCAATTCCCCACCGCTTTCGGGCAACGATCGCGGGCCGGTGGGCGACTGGATCAGGACGGCCGAGGCCTTCCGCCAGGTTTCGATCGAGACGCGTCCGGGCCACGTCCCCATCCCGACCATCTTCGGCATGGATTCGGTGCACGGCAATTCCAACGTGATGGGCGCCACCGTCTTCCCGCACAATATCGGCCTCGGTGCGATGCGCGATCCGGCGTTGATGGAGAAGATCGGCGCGGTGACAGCCGCGGAGAGCGCCGCCTCCGGCTTCGACTGGGCGTTCGGGCCGACCGTCACGGTGCCGCAGGACGATCGCTGGGGCCGCACCTATGAAGGCTATTCGGAGCGGCCCGACATCACGAAGCTCTACGCCGCCGCGATGGTGCGCGGGCTGCAGGGCGCACCGGGCACGACGCGGATCCAGCACGGCCGGGTCGCCGCATCGATCAAGCATTTCCTCGCCGACGGCGGCACCCATGACGGCATCGACCAGGGCGACGCGCGGATCGACGAGACAACGCTGATCGACACGCACGCCCCCGGCTACATCTCCGGCATCGATGCCGGTGCGATGACGGTGATGGCCAGCTTCTCCTCGTGGAACGGGGTGAAGAATCATGGCAACAAGTCGCTGCTGACGGACGTGTTGAAGGGCCGGCTCGGCTTCGAGGGCTTCGTCGTCGGCGACTGGAACGCGCACGGTCAGGTGACCGGCTGCACGCCCGGCGATTGCGCCGCGACCTTCAACGCCGGGCTCGACATGGCGATGGTGCCCAACGACTGGAAGGCGCTGTTCGACAACACGCTGCGCGAGGTGCAGGAGGGCAAGATCCCGATGGCCCGCGTGGACGACGCGGTGCGCCGCATCCTGCGCGTGAAGGCGAAGCTCGGCCTGTTCGATCCGGCGCGGCCCTACGAGCACAAGGCCGAACTGGGCGCGCCGGAGCATCGTGCGGTGGCGAGGGCTGCGGTCGCGGAGTCGCTGGTGCTGCTCAAGAACAATGGCGCGCTGCTGCCGATCAGGCCGGGCCAGACGGTGCTCGTCACCGGCAGCCACGCCGATGACGTCGGCCTGCAATCGGGCGGCTGGACACTCTCGTGGCAGGGCACCGGCAACACCAACGCCGATTTCCCCGGCGCGACGACGATCTGGGGCGGCCTGAAGAGCGCGATCGAGGCGGCGGGCGGCACCGCGACGCTCAGCGCCGACGGCCGCGCCACCGGGCCGAAGCCGGACGTCGCCGTCGTGGTGTTCGGCGAGCAGCCTTATGCCGAGATGGTCGGCGATATATCGACGCTGGAATTCCAGCCTGGCGACAAGCAGGCGCTGGCCGAACTGAAGGCGCTGAAGGTGCAGGGCATCCCCGTCGTCTCCGTGTTCCTGTCGGGCCGCCCGCTCTGGGTGAATCCGGAGCTCAACCAGTCCGACGCCTTCGTCGCCGCCTTCCTGCCCGGTAGCGAGGGCGAAGGCGTGGCCGACGTGCTGGTCGCGAAGAAGGACGGCACACCGAACCGGGATTTCCACGGCAAACTCAGCTTCAGCTGGCCGAAGGATGCGGGCCAGTTCGCCAACAATGTCGGCCAGCCGGGCTATGATCCGCTGTTCGCCTACGGCTACGGCCTCACCTATGCGAGCCACGTCACGGTGCCGCATCTGAGTGAAGTGCCCGGCATCGACGCCTCGCTCGCCAACATCGCGACCTACTTCACACCGGGCAAGGTGGCCCCGCCGTGGAGGCTCGCCGCCGATGGCGCGGTGACCGAGAAGAATGTCGACGGCGCCGGACGGCAGGAAGCGGCGCGGCAATATGCCTTCACCGGCGCTGGCCACGTCCGCGTCTCCGGCCCGACCATCGACCTCTCGCGCCAGACCAACGCGCAGATGAGCCTGCGCATCGACTATCGCGTCGATACGAAGCCGGCGGGCAAGGTGATGCTCGGCGTGGGCAATACCGGCACGATCGACGCAACCAGCCTGTTCGCCACCGCCGCGCCCGGCACATGGAGCAGCGCCAAGGTGCCGCTCGACTGCTTCCGTAAGGCGGGCGCCGACGTGGCGAAGGTGTCGCAACCGTTCGTGCTGGGCGCGGGCGCGGGCTTCACCGTCTCGATCGTCGGGATCAAACTGGACGCCGACCCGGCGGGATCGGCTTGCCCGGCACCGTGACCGGGATCAGCCTTCCGCCATCTTGAGCAGCAATTTCCACTCGTCCGGCTCGACTTTCGAGACGGACAGGCGCGACTGCTTGAGCATCATCAGCTCGGCGAACTTCGGCTCGGCCTTGATCGCAGCAAGCGTCACCGGATGCGCCAGCGGACGCACCGGCTTCACCGCGACGCTCGCCCACTTGCCGTCGTCGCCATCGGGCTGCCAGGTGCGCGTCACCGCCATGATGCCGACTGCCGCCTTCTCGGTGTTGGAATGGTAGAACAACGCCTCGTCGCCGACCGCCATCTCCTTCAGGAAATTGCGCGCGGTATAGTTGCGCACGCCGTTCCATTCGGTCGCGCCGTCGCGGACCAGATCGTCCCACGAATACGCGTCCGGCTCGGACCGCAGCACCCAATAGCCCATGTGCTTATCCCTCTCCCGTAGCCTTGGGCCGGCGCACCATCAGGGTCATGCGCGCGGACGCGATCAGCTTGTCGCGATCCTCCTGCCACGCGAAGGCCTCGACATTGGCGATGCGCGTGCCGAGCCGCAGGATGGTCGCCGCCGCGAAAGTCTCGCGCTCGCGGCCGCCGCGCATGTAATCGACGGTGACGTTGATCGGCTTGATACTGACGCCCGGCTCGTCGCGCAGCCTCTCAAGCACCGTGCCGAGCGCCGCGATCTCCAGCAGGCCGGCGATCGCGCCGCCGTGCAGAAAATGCGGGCGACCCATCACGGAGACCGCGAAGGGCAGGCGGAACAGCGGCCCATCCTCCCCCGCCTCCGCCGAGATGCCGAGGAAGCGCGCGTAAGGCGGCAGCGTGGGCGCCTGCGCCATCACGCCGCGTCCGTCATCATGAAGGTGCCGGCCACGTGCGCGATCGGATCTTCCGGATCGCCGTCATGCGCCGTGCCGCGCACGAAGGCGACGCGCCGGGTCAGCCGATAACATTCGCCGCGCCCCACCACGCTGCGGCCCGGCGTCGCGGCCCGCAGGTAATCGACGCGCAGGTCCAGCGTCGCCTGCGGGGCGAGCGCGCCGCGGCGGACCCAGATCGCCATGCTGGTCGCCATATCCATCAGCGTGATGATCGGGCCGGAGGCGAGCACGCCGGTCGTCGTGTCACCGACCAGATCCTCGCGATAGTCGATCGCCAGCTCCACCCAGTCGGCCCCGTGCGCGACATAACGCGCGCCGATCGCGGCATTGTGGCCGAGCGAGGTGACCATGCGCGTGGCGGCGACGGGATCGAAGGTGCCGGGCGTGTTTCCTGCCATGCCATCGCGATAGCCGCCGCCCGCGCCGGCTGCAACGCCGTCGCCGGAGAGCGGTTACACTGATGTAATTTCCCGCTCGCCCCGCCGCTTCCTAGCCTGCCCGTTGTCGGAGGAAGGGGGATATCATGGTGAAGGATGATCGCACGGATCGGCGACTGGCGCTGGAGTCCATTCCGGAGATGGCGCGGCCGGTCGGGCTGTTCGGATCGCTCAGGCGAACCGAGGTCGGCGGATCGGTCTGCTTCAGCGCCATCGTGACGATGGGCATGTATCAGTCGCGCCCCCAGAGCGACTGAAATGGGGCCGGCGCTCGCTGCGTGGCTGCAGGACCGCTCGGCGCGCGACATGACACGCGATACCGCCGCCCGGTTCGCGCGGAGCTGGGCACGCGACACACCGCTGCCGGCACTCGCCCGCGCACTCGATGCGCTGGAGCGGCCCGATGCCGGGCAGGTCGCAACACTCGTCCGTCCGCTGCTGGAAGATAGCGAGTGGGCGGAAGCGATCGTCGCGCGGCTCATCGTCGAAGCGTCGCGCGATCCGTTCTTCGAGCCGCCGCTGATCGCCCTGCACAGCGACGTGCAGGCGGGCCTCGTCCTCTACGCGGGGCGCCATGCCGTGATCGCGCTTGGCGCCGGCGCACTCGATCGGCTGGCGGCGAAGAAGCAGGCTCGGAACGAGGGATCGATCGCCTTTCCCGGCCACTTCTCGCTGATCCGCGTGCTGAAGGGCGGCGGCGCGACGCTGTCGCTGTGGGAGGGCGGCTGGCGGGACGGAGCGCCGCGCGATCCCTGCGTACCCGCCGGACGCCACCACCTGACCGACGGCGAACTGATCGCCATCGATGGACGGACGACCAGCTTCCTCGTCGATCACGCGTGGGCCGACATGGTGCTGCTCCACGCGACGATCTTCGCGGAGACGGCACCGACCGCCTGCGAATATGATCGCGCCACGCTCCGCCTCACCGCGACCGGCGCGGCGACCGAGCAAGCCTCGCGCACCCAGATGCTGACCAGCCTGCTCGCCGCCTTCGGGCGGCCCGACGGCACGGCCTTTGACACGGCGTCGCGTGTGTCCGAGCCTTTCGCCCGCTGGCACGCGATGCGCGAGTGGCTGGCGCTCGATGCCGATGCCGCGGCGGCGCGGCTGGAGGAAATGGTGGCGCGCGATCCCGATCCGGAGCTTCGTGTCCTTGCCCGGCGGACGCTTGGGCTGATCCCGTGCCCCGCCTGATTGATCCCGGCTCCGCACCCGCCCCGATCGCGCTCGACGAGGCGGTGGAGACGCTGATCGCGATGCGCTTCGATCCGGAGGAGGATGGCGCATGGGATGCCGCCGCACCCGTGCTCGTCGCACTGTCAGCGAACCGCGATTTCCTGGCGGAGCGTGCGATCGCGGAATTGACCGGCGCCTCGCCGGGCGGCCGCGACCATTACGGCCCGCAGGTGATCATGCTCGCACGCGGGCCGCACAATTGGTTTCTGCGCGCGAACATGTGGCCGGCGGAAGGTGATGCGATCCTGCGCGCCAGCGGCCGTGCCGCCTTCTTCTACGATCTGCCGCACGACCATAATTTCAGCTTCCTGACGGTTGGGCATCACGGCCCCGGCTACGAATCCGATTATTGGGACTATGATGGCGAGGCGCTGAGCCTGCAGTCTGGCGACACCGCCGCGCTTCGCTACACCGGCCGCCACCAGCTCGCGCCGGGCCGGGTGATGCTCTACCGCGCGCATCGCGACGTGCACGACCAGAAGCCGCCGTCCGCTTTCTCGGTGACGCTCAACATCATGGAATCGAGCGGGCGCGAGCCTTGGCGCAACCAGTACCGCTTCGATCCCGCGAGCGGGCGGGTCGAGGCGCTGCTCAACACCACCGCGATCGAGGGGCTGATGCCGCTCGCCGCGCATCTGGGCGGCGGCAACGGCGAGGATCTGCTGCGCCATTTCGCGCGCCGTCACCCAGTCGATCGCATCCGGATCGGAGCGATGCGCGCGCTCGCCAGTACCGCGCCGACACCGGATGCGCGGCACGACCTGCTGGCGGAGATGGCCCGCATCGACGATCCTGCCGTCTCGACCGCTGCGATCCGCGCGCTGGCCGAGTGGCCGGCGGTCCGTGCCTGGGCGGAAACTCCCTCCGAAGCGGGCAGGGTGCATCTTCCTTGACGGCCACTCCGCGCCATGCTCCGCCGATGGGGGAAGCGAGGTGATCGTCCGGGTGACGATGCCGACGGGCGGGAGCGCGCCGCTGGCCGAGGCGCTGCCGGCCCACGGCGTCGCCCTGCTGCCCCCTGACGCGCCCGATCCCGACGCGCTGCTGGTCCGCGCGATCGATCTGCCCCGCCTGCTGCTGGAGACCGCCGCCAGCCTGCCGCTGCTTGTGATCGACGGCCCCGCCGATCCGCGCGCTCGTGCCGCCTTGCTCGATGCGGGCGCGGCCGACGTACTCACCGATCCCGCCGACCCGGCCGAGCTCGCCGCCCGCCTGCGCGCGCTGGTCCGTACCCGCCGGATGCCGCCGATCGCGTGCGCCGATCTCACCGTCGATCTGGTCGATCGCAAGGCGGAACGCGGCGGCAAGTCCCTCCCCCTCCACCCGCGCGAATTCGCGGTGCTGGGCGAGCTGGCCCGCCATCGCGACCGGCCGGTCGATCGCGTCGCGCTGTTTCGGGCGGTGTGGCGGCGGCGCTTCGATCCCGGCACCAACGTCGTCGCCGTCACCGTCTCGCGGACGCGCGCCAAGGTGGACCATGGCTTCGCGCGTCCGCTGATCCACACGATCGGCGGCGCCTACATGCTTTCCGACGCGGCGGTTGCGATGGCGTGAGACGCGGGGCAAGGTCGCCCGGTTCCAAACGGGGAGTTTGCCGATGCGTCGTTCCGTGTTCCTGCTGCCGCTGCTGATCGCGGCGGCTCCCGCACCTCAGGCATCGAACGGCGACTGGAACGAGCGCTTCCTCAAACTCTCCAACGACGAATATCTGTGGCGCCTCGCCGACAGCGGCCAGCCGACCGAGCGCGGCCCGGCGGCGATCATGCCCCCGCACCTGCCGGACGTTTCTCCGCAGGCGCAGGCGGTGCGCGCCGCCAGGTGGAACGACACGCTCAAGCAGCTCGATGCCATCCCGCAATCGGCGCTGACCCCGGAGAACCGCATCAACTACGCCGTCTATCGCGGCCAGATCGAGGCGCTCGCCGCCGAAGAGCATTTCCGCGAATGGGAGAAGCCGGTCAATTCGGACTCGCCCTTCTGGCAGGTCGACGTCGATCCCAAGCCGCTGCGGGGCGAGCAGGAATATCTCAACTACATCAGCCGGCTTTCCGAGATGCCGCGCTATATCGACCAGCAGATCGCCAACATGAAGGCGGGCGAGGCACGCGGCTTCACCGCCCCCAAGGCGACGCTGGAAGGCCGTGACGGATCGATCGCGGCGGTGGCGGATGCGAAAGCCGCCGAAGAGACCGGCTGGTGGGCGCCGTTCAAGGAGATGCCGAACACCATTACTGCCGCGCGGGCGGAGGAGCTTCGCAAACAGGCTCGCTCGGTGATCATGGCGAAGGTGGTGCCCGCCTACGGCAAGCTGCTCGGCTATTGGAAGACCGATTACTTCCCGCATTCCAGCCCCGTGCTGGCCGCCGAGAAGCTGCCCGACGGCCAAGCCTATTACGCGTCCAAGATCCGCGAGTTCACCACGCTCGACATGACGCCGGACCAGATCCACGCTTACGGCCTGCAACAGGTCGCCTCGATCCACGCCGAAATGCTGGAGGTGATGAAGCAGACCGGCTTCAAGGGCGATTTCCCGGCCTTCCTCCAGTTCCTGCGCACCGATCCGCAATTCTACGCCAAAACCCCGCAAGCGCTGCTCGATCGCGCCGCCTGGGCGGCCAAGATGTTCGACGGCAAGGCCTCGACCTGGTTCGGCCACTTGCCCCGCGCGCGCTTCGCCATCGTGCCGGTGCCGCCGAGCATCGCGCCGACCTACACGTCCGGCCGCGGCGGGCCGGGTGTCTACCTCGTCAATACCTACGATCTGCCGAGCCGCCCGCTCTACCAGCTGACCGCACTGACGCTGCACGAGAGCGCGCCGGGCCACGCCTTCCAGATCCCGCTGGCGATGGAGAACAAGGACCAGCCGCGCTACCGCTCGGAAGGTTATATCTCGGCCTATGGCGAGGGCTGGGCGCTCTATTGCGAGCGGCTGGGCGACGAGATGGGCATGTACCAGACGCCCTACGAGAAATTCGGCATGCTGAGCTTCCAGATGTGGCGCGCGGCGCGGCTGGTGGTGGATACCGGCGTCCACCATCTCGGCTGGACGCGCGAACAGGCGCAGAAATATCTCCACGACAACACCGCGCTCGCCGATCACGACATCGAGACCGAGGTGGATCGCTACATCAGCTGGCCGGGACAGGCGCTGAGCTACTA
The DNA here is from genome assembly GCA_000333335.1 of Sphingomonas-like bacterium B12. GTDB lineage: Bacteria > Pseudomonadota > Alphaproteobacteria > Sphingomonadales > Sphingomonadaceae > Solisphingomonas. The sequence goes on from BACX01000348.1 coordinate 17,520, forward strand.
TCTCGGCGAGAAGACCATCCGTGACGACCGCGCCCGCGCCGAGAAGGCGCTGGGGCCGAAGTTCAGCATACGCGCCTTCCACGACGCGATCCTGCAGCTGGGATCGGTGCCGATGAGCGTGGTCGATGCGCGCACCGACCAGTTCATCGCGGACGGCGGCAGGGGACCGTATCCCGACGAGGAGTGAAGGGACGGCAACGCACTCCCGCCAGCCGCCCCGGATCTCACTCTTCCCAGCCGCCGCCCAGCGCGAGGAAGACGTTCACCTGACGGTCGATCAACGTCGCGCGCGACTGGGCGAGCGCCGCTTCCGCCTCGGCCAGATTGGCCTGCGCGGTCAGGACGTTGAGCACATCGGTGCGGCCGTACCGGAACAGCTTGTTCGCCTGGTCGGTCGATTTCTCGGCATCGTTGCGCGCCTGGTCCAGCGCCTCATCATGCTGGATCTCGCGCGCATAGGCGTCGAGCGCGGTCTCGGTCTGGCGCAGCGCCTCGATCACGGTGCCGTCGAACTTGGCGGAGGCCGCATCGGCGGTGGCGCCGGCCTCGGCGATCTGGGCGTGGATCAGCTTGCGGTTCGGGAAGGCCCAGCTGATCAGCGGCCCGGCGAAACCGCCGAAGCTCGGCCCGGTGAAGAAGTTGGAGATCGAGTTGGCGAAACCCGCCGAGCCTGCCAGCGAGACCTGCGGGTAGAGTTTCGACATCTGCACGCCGATCCCGGCGGTAGCCGCGGCGAGCTGGCGTTCCGAAGCGCGGATATCGGGCCGGCGACGGATCAGCGCGGTGCCGTCGCCGATCGGCAGCGGCTGGCCGAGCTTGGGCGGCGCGATGCAGCTTTCCAGCTCCTTGGGATAATCGGCCGGCGCGCGGCCCATCAGCGCGCCCAGTTCGTAGAGCGAGGCCTGGCGCGCCGCCTCGATCTCGGGGATGGCGGCGGCGCTCTTGTCGGCGGCGGTGCGCGCCCGCGTCACGTCGAAGGCGGTGCCGCGCCCACCCTTGAACAGCCGGGTGATCGATGACAGCGTCTGCGTCTGGATATCGAGCACGTGGCGGGTCGCCGCCAGCGTGACGTTGGCCGAGCAGACATCCGCATAATTGCGCGTCACCGCCGCCGCGATCGTCACGCGCACCTGATCGCGCGCGGCCTCGACCGCCTCGCGATTGTCCTTCGCCGCCTCGATGCCGCGCTTGATGCCCCCCGCCAGATCGAGCGGATATTCGATCGAGGCCGAGGCGACCGCGCTGTACGAGAGATCGAGCGGAACGGTCAGAGTATAGCCGCCGACATCCGCGCCGAACGCGGCCGCGCTCAGCTTGGTCTGGACGGTGCGGCCGGCCTCCACCTCGCGCACCACCTCGCTCGCGCGGCGCAAATTGGCGTCGGCGGCGCGCAGATCGGTGTTGGCGGCCAGCGCCTCCTGCACATAGCCGTCGAGCCGGGGATCGTTGTAGAGCCGCCACCAGTGATCGGGCAGCGGGGCCTGGTCGAACGCCGCCTCCTGCCCGCTGATGAACGGCCGGTTGGCCGACGGCGACTTCGCCATCGCCTTGTCCGGCACATGATAGTTCGGCCCCACTGTGCAGCCGGCGAGCAGCGAAGCGATCGCCAGGGATGCGAAGGCGCGCCTCACTTCGTCTGGCCCGGCTCGGGCAGGATGGTGATGGTCGCGGTGCGGCCCGCGATCAGCTGGGTGCCCGCCGGCATCCGGTCGACATGGATGCGCACCGGGATGCGCTGGGCGAGGCGCACCCAGGAGAAGGTCGGATCGACCTCGCGCAGCTGGTTCGCGGTGCTCTTGCTCTGGTCGTCGGCGATGCCGGCCGCGATGCTGTCGACATGGCCTTCCATGTCGCGCTCGTCGCCCATCAGGCGGATGCGCGCCTTGTCGCCGACGTGGATGTGGCGGAGCTTAGTTTCCTCGAAATAGCCCTCGATCCGGATCGAATCGGTATCGACCAGCGCCAGCGCCTGCGATCCCGGCCCGACATAATCGCCGGGATGCAGATCGAGATTGGTGACGATGCCGTTGACCGAGGCGCGCACGGTTGTGCGGTCGACGTTGAGCTGCGCGGTCTGCTTGGCCGAGATCGCGGCGTCGAGCGCGGCCTTGGCGGTCTGCACGGCGGCGACATTCTCCTCATGCGTTTCGGTCGCGACGAGATCGCCGAGCGCGATGTCACGTCGCGCCACCTTCTGCGCCTGATCGTATTTGGCGCGCGCACTGGCGATGCTGGCATCCGCCTGGCCCAGCGCATCGGCGTAGCGGGGCATGTCGACGACGAAGAGCAGGTCGCCCCTGTGGACGATCTGGTTGTCGCGGACCGCGACCGAGGTGACCAGCCCGCCGACGTCCGGCGCGACGCGCACCACGTCGGCACGGACATGGCCGTCGCGCGTCCACGGATCGGTCTCGTAACGGCGCCACAGGGCGATCGCCACGATGATGGCGGCGACGACGATCAGCGCGGTGACGATCCAGCGCAGCACGGCGGAGACGATGGGGTTCATGATTGCAGTCCGTGATGCGCGGTGAGAAGCACGGCGAGGCCGAGCAGGAGGACGAAGAGGGCGAGATCCACCAGCGGTCGATAGGCCACGAAGCGATACACGCCGATGATCTGGAACAGCCGGCTCAGCACGCCGGTAACGCCCAGCGCGAGCAGGCCGAGCAGCAGCAGGGGCGGGAAGAAGACCCCGCCGATCGAGATTTCACCGATCATGCCGCCGCTCCGTAGGCCGGCGCCGCCGGGAACAGGTTGCGGCGCAGACTGGTGAGCAGGATCAGCCCGTCGCGGCGGCGCGACGGCTCCTCGCCGCGCGCGAAGACGGCGACCGCGCGATCGATGTCGTCCAGCACCTCCGGCTTCGGCGGACCCGCCTTCGACGCGCGCAGGTGGGCGAAGTGGTCGCCGACGCTGCCGAGCGTCTCGGCGATCAGCACCCTCTCCTCCTCGGTCGCGCCCTTGCGCAGCAGGTCAAGCTCACCCGCGACGAAGCCGATGCGCATGTCGAGCAGCGCATCGAGCAGCGGCTTGCCGGGGTCGACACCCTTGCCCATCGCCGGCAGCATCAGCCCGACCCGATCGAGCATCAGCGCCATCCAGCGCGCCCCATCCGGCGCCCGGCCCCGCGCGCGGCGAGCCACATCCCGCCAGCCGGCCCTGGCGAGGCGCGCGAAGCGGTCCTCCGCACCGATCGTGATGAACAGGCCGACCGTCGACATGGCGAAACCGATACCGATGAACTGCGCGATCGCGCCATTGAACTGCGGGCCGAAATCGGGCGTGTAGCTGGCGTTGAGGCCGACGGTCGCCGGGAAGCCGATCAGGAAGCCGACGCCCACCGCCGCCGTCGTCGGCTTGCCCATCATCACGCCCATGATCAGCAGCATCGGCGCCAGCACCGCCGCCAGCGTCACGAAATCGGTGACGCGCGGCAGGACGGTGTAGGCATAGAAGATCGACGCGACGAGGCCGATGGTGGAGCCGAGCTGCATCCTGCCGATCGCCGCGCGCGGATTGTCGAAGCCGCCGAACAGCGCGCAGGCGATGCCCGCGATCAGCACCGCGCCGCCGCCGTCCTTCCACGCCGTCGCTATCCAGAAGGTGCAGCCGATCGCGATCGTCGCGATTGTGCCGAAGGCGGATCGCATCGCCAGCCCGCGATCGAGATGCAGCGGGCGCCGGCTGGTCGCGCGGAGCAGCTCGGGGATGCGCGGCGAAATGGCGGTGAAACTCGGCGAGCGGACCTGATCGCGCAGCAGATGCGCGTCGCGGAGCGACGCCACCAGCTCGGCGAGGCGCGACAGCAGGTTGAGCAGCAGCATGTCGCGCCAGACGAGTGTCGTCTCCGGCCCGGTTTCGGGCGTCTGTCGCGCGATCGGCTCCAGCGCGCGCGCCTCTGCGATCAACGTGTCCGCCGACGCCTCGCGATCGGGGCTGGCACATTCCTGATCGATCCACCCGCGGACCCGCGTCACGAGCGCCGAAACCGGCTCCGGCACGCCGCCGGGGCAGCCTTCCAGTTCGGCCAGCCGATCCTCGATGGTCGAGGCCAGCGGCAGCAGCATCGACAGCCTTCCTGCAGGGCGCG
>BACX01000347.1 GCA_000333335.1 Sphingomonas-like bacterium B12
CGCGGCGCTGGTGATCCAGTCGTTCGAGACCGCGAACCTGAAATATATCCGCCAAAGGATCGGGCGCCCCGCCAACGTGCAACTGATGCAGCTCACCATCGGCATGGACCTGCGGCCCGCCGACGTGGTGAAGGCGGGCGGCACGCTCACCTACACCCAGATGATGAAGCCCGCCGGCCTCGCCGACATCGCGCGCTATGCCGATATCCTGGCGCCGGATACGCGCACCATCATCCCGCTGGGGCCAGACAAGAAGCTCGGCCCGGTCGCCCCGGTGACGGCGGATGCGCACAAGGCGGGCCTGCTGGTGCAGCCTTGGACGTTCCGGCCGGAAAACACCTTCCTCGCCGCCGACTTCCAGAGCGCGGACGGCCCGGCGGCGCGCAATCCGGCCGGGTCGGTGGCGGAGATCAAGAGGTACATCGCGGCAGGCATCGACGGCTTCTTCACCGACGATCCGGCGATCGGCCGGCAGGCGGTGGGGCGCCCGCCGGAACTCTGAAATCCTCCCCCGCCAGGAGGAGGTGGCACGCGCCAGCGTGACGGAGGAGACGGACGGCGGGGCAGCAGAGGCGGCATCGCTTCCTCCCCCTCCGTCGCCCTCGGCGCCACCTCCCCCTGGCGGGGAGGATCGAGAGAGCCCTTCCAATGTAGGATTTCGTCTGTCACGGTCGCCGCATGACGATCCGTAACATTTGCGACCACCGCGACAGACCGTTCCGCTTCGGCGGCGATACGTGTCAAACTTGTCAATTTCGCCTGCCCGCCGGGACGCTCGCGTGAACCTGCTCGGCCCCCTCAAGCCCATCGAGGCGCCGCCCGCGGACGCCGCGCACAAGCTGCATCGCACGCTCGGCTGGCCGCATCTGATAGCACTCGGCGTCGGCGCGATCGTCGGCACCGGCATCCTGACGCTGATCGGCACCGGCGCGGGCCTCGCCGGGCCGGGCGTGATCCTGTCCTTCCTGATCGCCGGCCTGGTCTGCGCCGCCGCCGCGCTCGCTTATGCCGAACTCGCGACGATGATCCCGCAATCGGGATCGGCCTACACCTACTCCTATGTCGCGGTGGGCGAGACGATCGCGTGGATCGTCGGCTGGAGCCTGATCCTCGAATATTCGGTGGTCTGCTCGACGGTGGCGGTCGGCTGGTCGGGATATTTCACGGGCTTCATGGACGGCATGGGCTGGACCATCCCCAAGGCGCTCGCCAACGGGCCGGAACTGGGCGGCGTGATCAACCTTCCCGCGGTCGCGATCATCGCGGTGGTGGCGGGGCTGCTGCTGGTCGGCACGCGCGAATCGGCGACGCTCAACGCCATCCTGGTGGCGCTGAAAATCGCGGCGCTGGCGATGTTCGTGGCCGTGGCGCTGCCGCATTTCGATGCGGCGAACTTCCACCCCTTCTTCCCCAACGGCGTGCTGCCCCACAACGGGCCTGACCCGTTGCATCCCGGCGCCCTGATCAAGCTCGGCGTGCTGCCGGCAGCCTCGATCATCTTCTTCGCCTTCTACGGCTTCGATGCCGTCTCCACGGCTGCGGAAGAGGCCAAGAATCCCGGCCGCGACATGACCATCGGCATCGTCGGATCGATGGCGGCGTGCGTGGTGATCTACATGGTGATCGCCGCCACCGCGATCGGCGCGGCGCCGGTGGCGAGCTTCGCCCAATCGGCCGAGCCGCTGGCGCTGATCCTGCGCTCGTTCGGCAGCACGACCGCGGCCAAGATCTTCGGCGCGGTCGCGATCATCGCGCTGCCGACGGTGATCCTCGCCTTCCTGTTCGGCCAGACCCGCATCTTCTTCGTGATGGCGCGCGACCGGCTGCTGCCGCCCGGCCTCGGCCGCGTGCACCCGAAGAGCGGCGTCCCGGTGGCGGTGACGATCGGGACAGCGATCATCGTCGCCGCGATCGCCGCCTTCCTGCCGCTGGCCGAGATCGCGGCGCTGGCAAACGCGGGGACACTTTGCGCCTTCGTCGCGGTGTGCGTGTCGCTGGTGGTGCTGCGCAGGCGCGATCCGGGCCGGGTGCGCGCCTTCCGCGTGCCGGCCGCGCCGCTGGTGGCGGCGATCGGCGTGATCGGCTGCCTCGGCCTGTTCGCGACGCTGCCGGTGGGCACACAGGTGCGCTTCTTCGTGTGGAACGCGATCGGGCTGGTCGTCTATTTCGCCTATGCGCGCCGGCGGAGCGCTTTGGGTTAGACCCGCAGCGCCGCCGCCGCTTCCGCGCGCTGGCGGATCGCCGCTTCGTCGATCGCGCCGGACGGCACCAGCCACGAACCGCCGACGCACAGCACGGCTGGCTCCGCCAGCCACTGCGACGCAGTGTCGACGGTGATGCCGCCGGTCGGGCAGAAGCGCACGTCGCGGAATACGGACGCATAGGCCTTGAGCGCCTTCAGCCCCCCCACCGCCTCGGCCGGGAAGAACTTGAAGCGGGTCAGGCCGAGATCGAGGCCCGTCATGATATCGGCCGGGTTGGCGACACCGGGAAGGAAGTCGATGTCGGCCGCCGCTGCCGCCTTCGCCAGCGGCGCGGTCAGGCCCGGCGAGACGATGAAGGTCGCCCCCGCCGCCTGCGCATCGTGAAGCTGGCGCTCGTTCAGCACCGTGCCGGCGCCCACCACGGCACCCGGAACCTTGGCCATTTCGCGGATCGCATCGAGCGCGACCGGCGTGCGCAGCGTCACCTCCAGCAGCGGCAGGCCACCGGCGACCAGCGATTCGGCGATCGGCACGGCATCCTCCAGCCGATCGATCACAAGCACCGGGATCACCGGCGCCTTGCGCATCAGGACATCGACATCGGCCATCGTTCGTCTCCTTCGGATTTCCGCCGTCTAGCGCTGTCATCCGTCCCGCGAAAGGGGGCAGACTAGCCAAAGGAATAGGGTGGCCCTATATCCGGTGAGAACGGAGGCAAAACGTACCGTTCGGTAAAAAATAGCTTGCCTTCGACTGGACAGGGACTATTGCTGCGCCGCAATAGAAAGGGGCTCCATGACCCGCACCGTCGCTACCATCGCTACGTTCGCGTTGCTCGCCGCCTGTTCCAAGGGGAATCAGGCGCCGCCCGGGCCGCCGACTCCGCACGTCTCCGTCGCCCAGCCGCTGGTTCGCGATGTCGTCGACTGGGACGAATATGTCGGCAAGTTCGAAGCGCCGCAGAGCGTCACGCTCTCGGCGCGCGTCACCGGCGTCGTCACCCAGATCCTGTTCCGCAACGGGCAGGACGTGAAGCAGGGCCAGCCACTCTTCATCATCGATCCGCGCCCCTACCGCGCGACGCTGGAGCAGGCCGAGGCGCAGATCGCCTCGGCGCGCGCGACGCTGATCAACGCCAAGTCCGTCGCCACCCGCTCGGCCGAACTGGTCAAGGTGCAGGCGGTCAGCAAGGAAGAGCTGGAGAACAACCAGGCGCAGGTCCGCACCGCGCAGGCGAGCCTGCAGGCCGCCATCGCGGCCGCCGACAATGCCCGCCTGAACCTGAGCTTCACCACGGTGCGCGCCCCGGTCTCGGGCCGCGTGTCGGACAAGCGCGTGTCGCTGGGCGACCAGGTGATCGCCAACCAGAGCTGCTCACCACGGTCGTCTCGCTCAATCCAATCTGGTTCTCGTTCGACGGCGCCGAAAGCTTCTACCTGAAATATCTGCGCGAGGCGCAGCAGGGGCAGCGCGGATCGTCCCGGTCGCCGGCCAATCCGGGGCAGATCCAGCTCTCCGACGAGACCGGCTATAACTGGCACGGCCGGATGGAGTTCGTGGACAACGCGCTCGATCCGAATACGGGCACGATCCGCGCCCATGCGGTGGTCGACAATCCCAAGCATTTCCTGACGCCCGGCATGTTCGGCCGCGCCCGCCTGCTCGGCTCCGGCCATTATCAGGCGATGCTGGTGCCGGACGAGGTGATCACCGCCGACCAGTCGCGCAAGCTGGTCTTCGTCGTCGGGCAGGACGGCAAGGTGGTGCAGCGCACCGTCGAGACCGGGCCGGAGGTCCAGGGCCTGCGTGCGATCCGCGACGGCCTCGCGCCCACCGATCTCGTCGTGCTGGACGGCATCGCCGCGCTCCAGCCCGGCATGGCGGTGGACGCGAAGCGTACGGTGATCAAGCCGCGCGCGCCCGATACCTCGCCTTCCACCCCGGCCGTCACCGTGCCGCAGGCTTCCACCGCCACCACGGCGGGCTGATTTAGGACGCGTCCATGCGCTTCCCGCATTTCTTCATCGAGCGGCCGATCTTCGCGGCGGTGCTGTCGATCCTGATCGTGATCGTCGGCGCCATCTCCTATCCGCAGCTTCCGGTCTCGCAATATCCCAACATCGCGCCGCCCACCGTGGTGGTGACGGCCAACTATCCCGGCGCCACCGCCGAGACGCTGGCCGACACCGTCGCGGTGCCGATCGAACAGCAGGTCAACGGCGTCGAGGGCATGATCTACATGTCCTCCTCGTCGGTCGGCGACGGCACGATGACGCTGACGATCAGCTTCAAGCAGGGCGTCGATCCCGATCAGGCGCAGGTTCTGGTGCAGAACCGCGTGTCGGAGGCCGAGCCGCGCCTGCCGCAGGAAGTGCGCAACATCGGCGTGACGGTGCGCAAGAACTCGCCCGACTTCCTGATGGCGGTGGCCTTCTATTCGCCCGACCATTCGCTGTCGGAACAGTATATCTCCAACTACGTCACCCTGCAGGTGACCGACCGGATCAAGCGTATCCAGGGCGTCGGCAACACGCTGGAGATCGGCGCGCGCGATTATGCGATGCGGATCTGGATCGATCCGGACCTCGCCCAGTCGCGGGATCTGACGGTCGACGAGATCACCTCCGCCATCCAGGCGCAGAACGCGCAGGTCGCGGCCGGTTCGGTCGGCGCCCCGCCCTTCGGCAAGAATGGCGGCGCCTTCCAGCTCGGCGTACAGGCGCTCGGTCGCCTGACCACGCCAGAGCAGTTCGGCGACATCATCCTGAAGCGTGGCACCGACGGCAGCCTGACCCGCCTGCGCGACGTCGCACGGATCGAGCTGGGTGCGCAGGATTACACCACCAACGGCTATTATTCGAACCAGCACGCCACGATGCTGGGCGTGCAGCAGCTCCCCGGCTCCAACGCGCTCGCCACGGCGGACGCGGTGAAGGCGGCGCTTGCGGACTCAGCCAAGAGCTTCCCGCGCGGCATGGCCTACAAGATCGCGTACCACCCGACCGACTATATCTCGGCGTCGATCGACGAGGTGGAGCACACGCTCTACATCGCATTGATCCTCGTCTCGATCGTGGTGCTGCTGTTCCTGCAGAGCTGGCGCGCCGCGATCGTGCCGCTGATCGCGATCCCGATCTCGCTGATCGGCGCGTTCGCGGTGCTGGAGGCGTTCGGCTTCAGCCTCAACAACCTGTCGCTGTTCGGCCTGGTGCTGGCGATCGGCATCGTCGTCGACGACGCCATCGTGGTGATCGAGAATATCGAGCGCCTGATGGCCGAGGAAGGCCTCACCCCGCGTGAGGCCGCGCACAAGACGATGGACGAGGTGTCCGGCGCGCTGATCGCGATCGCGCTGGTGCTGTGCGGCGTGTTCGTGCCGACCGCGTTCATCCCCGGCATCTCCGGACAGTTCTACCAGCAGTTCGCGCTGACCATCGTGTCGGCCACCGCGATTTCGGCCTTCGTGTCGCTGACGCTGTCGCCGAGCCTTGCCGCGCTGCTGCTCAAGCCGCACGAGCCGGGCCATGAGCAGCGCGTGCCGGCGGGGGTGCGCGGCTATCCGGCGCGCTTCGCCAACGGCTTCAACCGCGTGTTCGATTCGATGTCCGAACGCTACGGCAGGCTGACCGGCAAGCTGGTTCGCCGTCTGGCCGTGATGGGCATCGCCTATGTCTGCCTAATCGCGCTCGCCGTGTGGCGCTTCGGCGCGACGCCGACCGGCTTCATCCCCGCGCAGGATCAGGGCTATCTGATCGGCGTCGTCCAGATGCCGCCGGGCACCTCGCTCGAGCGGACCGACCAGGTCGTCCAGCAGGTGCAGAGCATCGTCCTCAAGAATCCGGCGCTCGAAGGCACCGTCGCCTTCACCGGCTTCGACGGCGCGACCTTCACCACCGCCCCCAACGCCGCCGTGGTGTTCACGCCGCTGAAGGCCAAGGGTTCGCGCGCCGACATCGAACAGGTGACCGCGGAACTTCGCAAGTCGCTCGCTCAGGTGACGTCGGGCAACATCCTGCTGATCCCGCCGCCCCCGGTTTCGGGCATCGGCACCGGCGGCGGCTGGAAGATGGAGATCGAGGACCGCAACGGCGCCGGCTATCAGGCGCTCGAGAAGGCCGCGTTCGGCATGATGATGGGGGCGAACAAGGCCAAGGGCATCCAGGCCGCCTTCACCACCTTCAACACCAAGACGCCGCGCCTGTTCGCCGACATCGATCGCGAGAAGGCGGAACAGATCGGCGTGCCGGTGGAGAACATCTTCTCGACGCTGGGCACCTATCTCGGCTCCACCTACATCAACGACTTCAACTATCTTGGCCGTACCTGGCGCGTCACCGCCCAGGCGGACGCCAGCTTCCGCCAGCAGAGCTCGGACATCGAGCGGCTGCGGACGCGTGCGACCGGTGGTGGCACCGTGCCGCTGGCGGCCGTGCTGAAGATGGAGAATGACGCCGGCCCGTGGCGCGTGGTCCGCTACAACCTGTATCCGTCCGCGGAACTGCAGGGCGATACCGCGCACGGCTTCTCGTCGGGCCAGTCGCTCAAGACGATGGCGGGCCTCGCCCAGCAGGTTCTGCCCCAGGGCATGAC
>BACX01000346.1 GCA_000333335.1 Sphingomonas-like bacterium B12
GAGCCGCCGGCGCGCCCGGCCCGCACCCCCGCCGGTTGTCCCGGTGGCGACGATCGCCGCCAGTCGGGCAAGCTCACCGTCACCCGTGCGCTCGACGACGAGGGCGGCGCCCGCGCCCGCTCGCTCGCCGCGCTCAAGCGTGCACGTGAAAAGGACAAGCGCCACCATCAGTCGGGCGGCTCGCAGGCCAAGCAGGTCCGTGAAGTCGTGCTGCCGGAGACGATCACCGTCGCCGAACTCGCCAACCGCATGGCCGAGCGTGGCGCCGATCTGGTGAAGGCCCTGTTCAAGATGGGCATGCCGGTCACCGTCAACCAGACGATCGACCAGGACACCGCCGAGCTGCTGATCACGGAGTTCGGCCACAACTTCAAGCGCGTCAGCGAGAGCGACATCGACATCGTCGCCTCGACCGAAGACGAGCCGGAAGGCGCGCTACTGCCGCGCGCGCCCGTGGTCACGATCATGGGCCACGTCGATCACGGCAAGACCTCGCTGCTCGATGCCCTGCGCGGCACCGATGTGGCGGCGGGCGAGGCCGGCGGCATCACCCAGCATATCGGCGCCTATCAGGTCACCGTGCCTTCGGGCGACAAGGTGACATTCCTCGATACGCCGGGCCACGAGGCCTTCTCGGAGATGCGCGCGCGCGGCGCCAACGTCACCGATATCGTCATCATCGTGGTGGCGGCCGACGACGGCATCCGCCCGCAGACGATCGAGGCGATCAACCACACCAAGGCGGCCGGCGTGCCGATGATCGTGGCGATCAACAAGGTCGACAAGCCCGGCGGCAATGCGCAGAAGGTACGCGAGGCGCTGCTGCAGTACGACGTCCAGGTCGAAGCCATGGGCGGCGAAGTGCAGGATGTCGAGGTTTCGGCGCTCAAGCGCACCGGCCTTGACGAGCTGATCGACAAGATCCTGCTGCAGGCCGAAATCCTCGAGCTGAAGGCCAATCCCGATCGCGAGGCCGAAGGCACCGTGGTCGAGGCTCAGCTCGACAAGGGCCGCGGCCCGGTCGCGACGATCCTCGTCCGCAAGGGCACGCTCAAGGTCGGCGACATCTTCGTCGTCGGCGCCGAGAGCGGCAAGGTGCGCGCGCTGATCGACGACAAGGGCAAGCAGGTGAAGGAAGCCGGCCCGTCCGTGCCGGTCGAGGTGCTCGGCCTGTCGGGCGTTCCCGGCGCCGGCGACACGCTGACCGTGGTGGAGAACGAGGCGCGCGCCCGCGAGGTCGCGGAATATCGCGCCGGCGTGATCCAGCGCAAGCGCACCACCCAGGCGCCCGCCAACCTCGAATCGATGTTCTCGCAGTTCCGCGAGAAGCAGGCGCAGCAGTTCCCGGTGGTGGTGAAGGCCGACACGCAGGGTTCGGTGGAAGCCATCGTCGGCTCGCTGAGCAAGATCGGCAACGACGACATCCAGGTGCGCATCCTGCACTCGGGCGTCGGCGGCATCACCGAGAGCGACGTGACGCTGGCGGCGGCCTCCAAGGCGCCGATCATCGGCTTCAACGTCCGCGCCAACGCCAAGGCGCGCGAGATCGCGACGCGCGATCAGGTGGCCCTGAAATATTACGACGTGATCTACGACCTGCTCGACGAGATCCGTGCCGCGATGGCCGGTCAGCTCGGGCCGGAATCGATCGAGCATGTCGTCGGCCGCGCCGAGATCCGCGAGGTCTTCTCGGCGGGCAAGCACGGCCGCGCGGCCGGCCTGCTGGTCGTCGAGGGCTTCATCCGCAAGGCGCTGCGCGCGCGCATCACCCGCGAGGATGTCATCATCTACAACGGCTCGATCGCGTCGCTCCGCCGCTTCAAGGACGACGTGCCGGAAGTCCGCGCGGGCCTCGAATGCGGCGTGACCTTCGAAGGTCACACCGACATCAAGGCGGGCGACTATCTCGAGACGTTCGAGGTCGAGATGCGCGAGCGCACGCTCTAACGGAGACATAGATGATGCTCGGGGCGCCGACGCCGATCCTGCGCAGTTTCGACGAAACGCGCGCCCGAGCCTTCTATCTCGACTTTCTCGGCTTCGAGTTTGTGTTCGAGCATCGTTTCGATCCGACAGCGCCGCTCTACATGGGTATCCGCAAGGGCGATTGCGTGATCCACCTGTCCGAACATTTTGGCGACGGATCGCCGGGTGCGGCGCTTCGCATCCCGGTCGACGATGTCACGGCCTACATGGCGGAACTGCGCGGCAAGAATTACAGCAACGCCCGCCCCGGCAAGCCGCAGGAAACACCTTGGGGAACGCTGGAGATCAGCATCTCCGATCCGGCCGGTAACAACCTCACCTTCTTCACGCCCCTCCCCGAGAACTGATGCGTCACAACGAAACCTCCGAAGGCCGTTCCGTCCGCCTGCTGCGCGTGGGCGAGCAGGTGCGCCACATCCTCTCCGAGATCCTCGCGCGCGGGGACGTGCATGACGACGTGCTCGCCACCCACACGGTCTCGGTGACGGAGGTGCGCATGTCGCCGGACCTGAAGCACGCGACCGTCTTCATCAAGTCGCTGCTCGGCACGGACGAGGAGGCGGTGATCAAGGCGCTGCGCACCAACACCGCCTATCTCCAGCGCGAAGTGGCGAAGCGGGTGAACCTGAAGTTCGCCGCGAAGCTGAAATTCCTCGCCGACGAGAGCTTCGACGAGGGCAGCCACATCGACAAGCTGCTCCGTCGCCCCGACGTGGCGCGGGATATCGCCGAGGACGAGGCCGGCCCGGAATAATATCCGGGTTATATTGACTCGAATTTAATCCGGGCATAAATCGTCTCTCGCAACAGGGAGACGATGATGAAGACCTATACCGCCTTCGCGCAGGAGATGTGGGTGGCGACCGGCAGCTGCGCCGAGATCGTCGCCGCGCTCGCCGCCATGCCCGCCATGCCGCGCGCCGACGACCTGCTGGTGTTCGACGACGATGACGGCCGCCAGATCGATTTCGATCTGCGCGAGACGCCCCAGCCGGAGGCCCCGCGCGGCCGGGGCCGCCCCGCCCTCGGCGTCGTCGCGCGCGAGGTGACATTGCTCCCCCGCCATTGGGACTGGCTGAACGAGCAGCCCGGCGGCACGTCCGCAGCACTCCGCAAGCTGGTCGATGCCGCGCGCAAGGCGGAAGGCGACGGCGCCGCGCGGCGCAACGCCGCCTATCGCTTCCTTACCGCCATGGCTGGCGACCGGCCCGGTTACGAGGAGGCGATCCGCGCGCTCTACGCGGACGACCGTCCGCGCTTCGAAACGCTGGCCGCCGCCTGGCCGCGCGCGATCCGCGATCATGGCATCGGGCTGGCCTGGGGCTGATTCCAGCCGATACGCTCCATTAAGTCCCACCTCTTATGGTGCCGCTACTTGTGGGCGAGGGCGGACATGCGCGGCGCGGTGATGATCCTGGGTTCGGCGATGATCTTCGGCCTCGCGGTCGGCAGCGTGCTGTCTCGCCACGCTCCGGCCCAGCCGGCGCCCGTGACCACCGCTGCCGCCACCGACGACTGGCAGACGCCCCACGCCAGCGGCGGCACCGTGGTGATCAATCGCGGCTGGGAGGGGCATTTCTTCACCGACGGCGATGTCGCGGGCAAATCGCTCAACTTCCTCGTCGATACCGGCGCCACCACCGTCGCCCTCAGCAAGGCGCAGGCGCGCTTCGTCGGCATCGATGTCGATCACCTGACCTACGATCGGCAGATGCAGACCGCATCCGGCATCATCACCGCCGCCACCGTCACCCTGCCCCGCCTGCGCATCGGCGAGATCCAGCTGATGAACGTGCAGGCGACCGTGCTCGACACGCCGAGCGACATCGCATTGCTCGGCCAGTCCTTCCTCGGCCGGATCGACACCGTGTCGATCGCCGGCGACCGGATGACGCTCACCAAGAGCTGAGCCGGCTTGCACACCGCCCGCCCGCATGGGATCGGGCGGCGATGGCCAAGCTCTATTTCTATTATGCGGCGATGAACGCCGGCAAATCGACCCAGCTGCTGCAATCGGCCTTCAACTATGCCGAGCGCGGGATGCGCACCCTGCTGTTCACCGCGAGCGTGCATGATCGCGGCCGCCATGGCGTGATCGATTCGCGGATCGGACTGGAGGCGCAGGCCATGGCCTTCGATCCGGACACCGATCTCCACGCGGAGGTGTCCGACGCGCGGCAGGGCGGCGCGATCGGCTGCGTGCTGATCGACGAGGCGCAGTTCCTCACCCGGCCGCAAGTGCTCCAGCTCGCCCGCGTCGCCGACGAGATGGGCGTGCCGGTGCTCTGCTATGGTCTCCGCACCGATTTTCGCGCCGAACTGTTCGAGGGATCGGCGGCTTTGCTGGCGCTGGCCGACGTGCTCACCGAGATCAAGACGGTCTGCAATTGCGGGCGCAAGGCGACGATGAACCTGCGCATCGACGACGCTGGCCGCGCCGTCACCAGCGGCGCGCAGATCGGAATCGGCGGCAACGACCGCTACGTCGCGCTGTGCCGGCGACATTATATGGAGCGGATACGCGGCTAGGCACAGGTTGCGGCCTTAACGCTCTCCGCCTATATCGGTCCTGCCGTCCTTTCGGGGCCGGCTATGGTGATAAATGATATCGAGTGAGGCGCAGCGGACCCGGGGGCGGTACCCGGCGGCTCCACCACAACCCGGACGCAAGACCGGGCTTCTGATGGGGCCGAACTAGGATCGACGTGTGTACGAGCTTCATATTTTTGCCCGGCCTGATTGAGCCGTAAAACCGATCAAAACCACAAGTGCCAACGACAACGAGGCGCTCGCCCTGGCCGCGTAACGAGTCCTAACGGATAAGTTACTTCAACCAGAGCGCGGTTCGGGCCGAACCGGGCAACAGAATCGGATACCGGCGGTACGGGGAGCACCGAGCAACAGAAGCTCCCCACTTTCGCTGTCTTTCGGAACTTCGCAGCCCCCGCTTCGCTTGATCGCGATCGGGAGGAATATCGATGCGCCGTCTGATCGTCGTGGGCCTGATCGCCCTGCCCCTGCTCGCCGCCTGCCAGCAAAAGACGAAGGGCGATGCCGTGCGCGAAGCCTATGACAACAAGGCCGACCAGATCGACCAGCAGGCTAAACAGCAGCCGACCAAGACCGCCAGGGACATCTACCACGACCAGGCCGACGCCTATCGCGAGGAAGGCAAGGATCGCGAAAAGGGGCTGGAGGGAAAGTCGCCGAGCAGCGGGCCCAACCCACCAGGCGGCCAGGCGACACCGCAATGATGGCGGCCCGTCCTCGCGCCTGATCCCGGCACGACCGCGACGCAAAACGCCTCGGCGCTCATCACGGCTTCGTTATCGAACCGTCACGAAAGCGTCGTCGATCCCGACTACCCGCCCCGCTTCGTTGCACTGCAATAAGCAAGGGGTTGTTCATGCGTTTCCCGCTCGCTCTCGCGCTGTCCGCGAGTTTCGTCTTCGGCCTTCCGATCGGTGCCGCACAGGCCGAGGACGCGGCCGCGCCGGCGCCCGCCGCGACGGACGCCAGCCCCGATAGCACCGCCCCGGCCAACCAGATGATCGTCGTCACCTCGCGCCGCACGCGATCGGTGGCGGAGGTCGCCGGATCGGAAATCCAGAAGATCCTGCCCGGCATCAGCCCGCTGAAAGCGATCCAGACGCTGCCGGGCGTGACCTATCTCACGGCCGATCCGTGGGGCAATAACGAGCAGAACATCTCGCTCTTCGTCCACGGTTTCAACGCGCAGCAGCTCGGCTACACGCTCGACGGCGTGCCGCTGGGCGACCAGACCTACGGCAATTTCAACGGCCTTTCGCCGCAGCGCGCGATCATCTCGGAGAATGTCGGCTCGGTCACGCTGGCGTCCGGCGCGGGCGATCTCGGCACCGCGTCGACCAGCAATCTCGGCGGCACGATCGATACCTTCTCGTCGGATCCCAAGAAGCAGTTCGGCGCGACGCTGAACCAGACGTTCGGCAGCTATTCCGCGTTCCGCACCTATGCCCGCGTCGATTCGGGTGAGTTCGGCAACGGCAACAGCTTCTACGTGTCGGGCGTGCGGCAGGATGCCAAGGCATGGGACTATAACGGTCATCAGAAGGGCACGCAGGCCAACGGCAAGTTCGTGCACGAGGACGGCACGGGCAAGCTCACCGCCTATTTCGCCTATTCGGACAAGATCGAACCGAACGAGGACGCGACCTCGATCGTGGTGCGGCCAGCGACCGCGACCACGGCGGCGGTCGATAATCGCGGCACCGCGCCCTATACGCGCCCCTTCCTCTATCCGGATTTCGACGCCGCCAAGGCGTACTACCAGTCGGCCGAATATGCCGCCGTCAACGCCGCGCCGGGCGCCAACTACCGCAATTTCTACAGCGACGCCCAGCGCACCGACTATCTCGCCTACCTGAAGTACGACTGGCACGTCAGCGACAAGATCACCTGGAGCAACCAGGCCTATTGGCACCACAATGACGGCGCCGGCGTCGTCTCCGGCCCGATCACGGCGGCCGGCCTGCCCGGCCTCTTCTCCTTCTATTATCCCGATCCCGCCGGTGGCAGCGCGACGTCCGCCGCCAACCTCGCCCGCCTGTCCGGCATCTTCGGCGGATCAGGGCTTGCGGCCCGCACCACCGAGTACCGCATCAACCGCGAGGGCGTGATCTCCACGCTCAAGGCGACGCTCGGCAATCACGAGATCGAGCTGGGCGGCTGGTACGAGCATCTGCGTCACTCGGGCTATCGCCGCTGGTACGCCGTGCCCGCCGACGACGGCCATTCGCCCTACGAGCGGCCGGAGGATTACGAGGATCCGCTGATCACCCAATATGGCACGCAGGTGAATGTCGACGAGTATCAGACGCACATTCAGGACAAGTGGCACATCCGCCCGAACCTGACGCTGCAGGCGGGCTTCAAGTCGACCTTCCAGGATGCCAGCCAGCAGGTGCCGGTGCAGCCGATCCCCGGCTCCTTCACCGGATCGCGCGAACTGCCGGTCGGCCGCATCGTCACCAAGAAGCCCTTCCTGCCGCAGGTCGGCGGGCTGTGGGACATCAACGGCCACGAGCAGATCTTCGCCAACATCCAGAAGAACGTCCGCCAGTTCCAGACCAGCGCCACCGCCGGCCTGTCGCCCTTCGCGCTCGGCAGCCAGACCCTGTTCGACTTCTTCAAGCAGAACACCAAGCCCGAGACGAGCTGGACCTACGAGGCTGGCCTGCGCACCGCGCGCCATTTCGATCTCGGTCCGATCACCGGCTTCGAGGGCCAGATCAGCTATTATCACGTCGATTTCTCGAACCGGCTGCTGGCGATCAGCCCGACGACCACGATCACCGCGATCGTCTCCGGCGCGACGATCCTGCAGAACGTGGGCAGCGTGAAGACCGACGGCGTGGACTTCGCCGGCACGCTGCATTTCGGCCCGCATTTCTCGATCTACGATGCCGTCAGCTACAACAATTCACGGTTCGAGGATAATTACCTGAGCGGCACGACTTTGGTGCCGACCAAGGGCAAGAAGGTGCCGGGTTCGCCCGACTGGCTGAACAAGACGGTGATCTCGGCGAATTACGGCATGTTCGACGCGCAGCTGGTCGGCGACTATCTCGGCCGGCGCTATGCGACCTTCACCAACGACCTGTCCGTGAAGCCCTATTTCACGATGTCGGCGCAGCTCGGCGTCAACATTCCGATGTCGGGCAACGGCCGGCTCAAGACGATGCGGGTCAGCCTCAACGTCACCAACCTGACCAACAAGAAGGCGGAATCGACGCTGTCGATCGGTGCCGCGTCGGGCACCTACAACTTCTTCCCGCTGGCGCCGCGCCAGTGGTTCGGTACGCTGAGCTTCGGTTTCTGATGCCGGGCGGGGTGACACGGCGCGGCGTGATCGGCGGCGGCGCGATGCTTGCCGCCGGCACGCTCGGCGGGCAGGCTCGCGCGATGGCGGCGGCGGAACGCAAGATCCTGATCTACGGGCACCGGGGCGCTTCCGCGCTCCGGCCCGAGCACACGCTCGCCTCCTATGCCAAGGCGATCGAGGACGGCGCGGACTTCATCGAGCCGGATCTGTGCGCCACCAGGATGGTCACCTGATCATCCGCACG
>BACX01000345.1 GCA_000333335.1 Sphingomonas-like bacterium B12
TTGAGCCCGGCGACAGTGAGATCGTTACGGCTCCGTTCGGGCAGCAATTTCGGCACGATGAAGAGCGAGATGCCCTTCGATCCCTTCGGGCAGGCTGCCTTCCGGTTGGCGATCTTGGCAAGGACGAGATGGACGATGTTCTCGCTCGCATCCTGATCGCCGCCCGAAATCCACATCTTGTTGCCGGCGATGCGGTATCGCGTGCCGTTCGCATCCTCGCCGTCCGCCGTCGCGCGGGTGCGGATTTCGCCGAGGCTGGACCCCGCCTGCGGCTCGGAGAGGCACATGGTGCCGAACCATCGCCCCTCGATCTGCGGCTTGGCGTAACGATCGACCTGCTCGGGCGTGCCGAATGCGGCGATCAGCCGCGCATTGGCCGTGGTCAGCATTGGATAGGCCGAGGTCGAGACGTTCGCGGCGGCGAAGATCGCGTAGATGGCGAGTGAGGGCGCGAAGGAGAGGCCGAGCCCGCCCAACTCCTCCGGGAAGCTTGATCCGAACAGGCCGAGCTCGGCATAGCGCTTCAGCGCCTCGATCGCGGCGGGGAGGATGTGGACGCCTTCCGCGTCAAGGCGCGGTTCGGTAATGTCGCCCTGCCGATAGTGCGGCAGGAAATGTTCCTCGGCCAGACGCCGCGCGGTGTCGAGCATTGCGAGCAGCGTATCGCGCTCGTCCGGCCCGCCGATCTCCAGCCAATCAAACAACTGGAATGCGAGTAGCTCGGACGAGGGCAGGGCGCCGGCGGTCATGCGATAGACTCTGTATGCGAATTTCCGGGGTTCGTCGCGCTTCTATGACGAGCAGCGAGATGGCTGATGATGGCACGATGGGCGCTGGCGTCCAGCCGATACAGTAGGCAGGTCAGAGCGGCGGCAAGAGCCAGCACCCCAGTGCCAGGTCCATAGATCAAGCCAATCCAGGATATTATATGCGGCGTCAGCGAAACGGCCGCAACTGGGGATCCTTGCGCGACGGCGCCGCTGGGTAGACCGATCGCCTGCATCGCAAAGCCGGCAATGAGCGCCCCGAATCCCGATGCAGCCTTGCTGGCGAAAGCCCAACTGGCAAAATACAGGCCCTCGCGCCGCGCGCCGAACAGATATTCATGCTCGTCTGCCGCATCGGCCATCATTGATGCGAAAGCGATCGCCGCCATCGCCATCAACGCTCCGCCAACGAAGACCGCACCGGCAAGCAGGGCCACAGGCGGATCACCGGCTTGCGGCATCAACCCGATGAGCCTGGCCGTAGGCGGCAGAGAAAAAGCTGAGCCCAGACCGATGATGCCGAAAACGAGCACCGTTCGCTTTTCTAGCCGGCGAAGAACTGGACCCGCCAATGGCGCTCCACAAAGCAGGCCCAGGAAAAGAGCCAGGGTGACGGCTTGCACCTGTGCCGGCGCCATGTGCCAGAAATAGGTATTGGCGTGTATCGCGAGCGTCGACTGGATCGCCGATGAGGTGAAGAGCAGGAGGGCTCCGACGAAGAGGACGACAAAGGAGCGATTGCGAAACAGTTCGCCGAGCTCCCGAAGCAAGCGCGTATGAGCCAGATCCTGGGACCGCGTTGGGGGATGCTGGCGCTCCGGCATCGCATGGAGCGCGCGCATCGAAAAGATCGTCGAAATGGCGAGCATGGCTGCCAGCGTCAACGCAAACGGAAGATAGGCTGCCCGATTCGAAAGGCCGCCAGGTCCGCCGAGGAATACGCCAAATCCAAGAATGACGGTCGCGACAGCGCCCGCCATCGCGAATCCCCAGCGCCAGGCCGCAATCGAGGATCGTTCGTTATAATCATCGCTCAATTCCGCGCCGACCGCATTGAAGGGCAACAGGAAGAGCGAGATCGAAACGCGCAGTCCGACCGATGACAGGGTGAGCCATGTCGCCAGCGCGCCGACGCTCCAGCCAATCGGCAGAGCGAAGATGAGGGACAGGAACAGCATAGTGCCCGGAACGCCGATCGCCATGAACGGCAGGCGCCGACCGTAGCGGGAGTGCCAGCCGTCGGACAATGAGCCAATCAGCGGATCAACGACCGCGTCCACCACGAGACCTGCTGCCAGTGCGACGCCTGAGAGGGCGGCAGGCAAGCCGCAGACCGCCGTCGCATAGAAGAACAGGAAGATATTGATGGCTTGGGTCGCGATACCGTCGAGCATGGCTCCCGAAGCATAGCCGAGTTTGGCCATCGCGCGCATTGGATGAAGACTTCTGGTCCCGGTCGACTTTCCCGGCAAAATCTCTTCGGTCACGGCCTGCCTCCGGTCTTTGTGTTGTTTAGCCAACCGCCGCTTTCCAGCCAGGCATGAAAAGAATCCATCATGCCGGTACTTGTCGTTCCAAGCACTCCCATGCCGAAGCCGTGTCCGCCTTTGGCGTAGACATGCATCTCGACCGAGCGGTCGGCGCGACGCCAGCTTTCGGCAAGGCCATAGCCCTGCTTGCCATAGAGCTGATCGTCGCCCGCCATGGCGAGGAACAGGGGCGGGGCTTCGGCGGCGACATCCACATCCGCCATCGACGGATAGATCGCGCCGAGGAAGTTTGGCATCGCTTCCCGCCTGGCATCGGCCACGACCCCCAAGCCGATCATGGCGCCCGCGGAAAAGCCAAGGTAGCCGATCCGCTCGGGATCGATTCCCCACTCGATGGATCGTGCGCGTACCATGCCAATGGCGGCAGATGCGTCTTCGATCATATAGAAGGGAACCGAGATCCCCGATCTTTCAGCCGGATCAGCGGCCTCCACGAAACGGTCGATCAGCGCCGCGCGGAATTGATCGTCAGGACCAGGCGTCGGCTCCAGGCGGTATTTCAGAATGAACACCGCAATTCCCCGGTCGGCGAGCCAGCGGGCTTGTGGCCATGCTTCGTTCCCCATTGATTGGATCAGATAACCGCCTCCGGCCGCAACGATGACTGCGGCCCCTGTCTGGTTTCCCACGGGCAGAACGGGCGTGAGCGTCGGGCTGGAAACATTGCGGACCGACATCTTCCCGCCGAGGGTGAACCAAGCTTCGAGAGTCCCGCCGGGGGCAGGGCGGGTACGAAGCGGAATCGCGTCTGGCTCCGACGGAGCGTCCACGGGCTTGAAGTCGATAGAGACCGCCGACGCAGACGCGCTCACCGTGTGAAAGCCGGATGGTGTATCGCCATATGGTTGTGGTTAGCGCCCGGCCGCAGTTGCGCGGCTACGCGGCCACCTTCTGGTATAGCCATGTCGTCTCTCCCGATGCGATCCTGCGCGCGGTACCAACGCGTGTCAATCAACATACGTGCTTGCAGGTATGTAAAAACGGTGTCACTCTTTGCGGACAAATCGCTGAAGCGGTGAAGGAGAGGGAACATGCGGCATTGGAGCATGCTGGTCGGGGCCAGTCTCGTCGTGATTGCGGGGGCGGCACGGGCGCAAACGGCAACCGAGGCAGTGCCCCAGGCTCCAGTTGGCGGGACGACCGTTTCGGATTCATCCTCCGGGAGCAACCAGCCGGCGCCGGGCGATATCATCGTGACGGCGCAGCGTAGGGCGGAGAGCCTTCGCACCGTGCCGATCGCGATCACGGTCGTGAACGGCGAGTCGATCCGCCAGACCGGAGCCAATCAGCTTGCTGACATCACGCAGCGCACCCCGAGTCTCGATTTCACCGCTACGCCTGGCGTTCCCAATTTCTCCATCCGGGGCGTGGGTACGAATTCGTTCGACTACGGGATCGAGTCGGCTGTCGGTATTGCCATCGACGACGTCAACGTCACGCTTCCACGGTTCGTGCCGTTGAACTCGCTCGCCGACGTCGAACGGGTCGAGGTGCTGAGAGGCCCACAAGGTCTGCTTTTCGGCAAGAACACGACTGCCGGCCTCATCTCGATCACGACGAACAAACCCGAGCTCGGCAAGTTCGGCACGAGCGGGCGCGTCCAGTTCGGTGAGCGAGATCAGGCGCAGTCGCAGGCGGTCGTCAATCTGCCGATCGGCGAAAACGCCGCGTTGCGGATCGTTGGCGGCTATCAATACCAGCATCCTGTGACGCAGGTGGTCGGCCCGGGCCATCTCGATCCGGTTCGCCGCTATTTCGGGACGGGTAAATTCCTGTGGCAGCCGACGGACCGGCTGAGCCTCTATGCCATCGTCGATTACCAGTCGAACTCGGGCATCGATGCCTATTCGACGATCCGCAAGTTCGGCGGCAACGACCCGACGCCGATCCCGGCCGCCTATCGCCCCTATGCGCCACCGAACTTCGTTTATGAGCAAAATACGGGGTTGGGCGTGGTGGCGTCGCCGACGAACAACAAGACAGCGATCGGCAGTAACGACGTAGTCCGCAATGAGCGCAGCCTTGGCGCGCAGCTCATCGCGAGTTACGACTTCGGCGGTGCGACGATCACGTCCGTCACCGCCTATCGCAAGCTGCACGCTCGCGCGAACAACGATGTCGACCAGACACCGATACCCTTTTTCGACACCAACATCGCTAACTCTCAATCGCATCAGTTTTCCGAAGAGCTGCGGATCTCTAACAGCGCTCCAGGCTTCCTGAACTACACGGCTGGCCTCTATTATTTCCGCCAGCACATCGATGCACAGACGCTGCAGGACGGAACCTTCGGCATCTTTCCTTCCAGCGTTCCAGTCCGGCTCTCACCGATCAGTGGGCAATCGAACTTCGATTATGGGACACGCAGTTACGCCGCCTTTGCACAGCTTACCTTCAATCTGACATCACGCCTTCATCTGATCGCGGGTGGGCGATACACGCGCGACGAGATCGACTCGACGACGACGCAGACCGCCGTTCCTGGCGTCTGTAATCTCCTGACCTTCCTTCTCAGCGGCGGCACCCAGTGCGTGGGGGCGCTACCGGCTCCGCTCGTCGCATCCCGCAACGCCAACGGATTCTCGGGCAAGGGCGGCATCGAATATACGATCGGCACGACCGCGAACCTCTATGCAACCTATACCCGTGGCTACAAGGGTCCGGCGGTGAGCTCGTCAGGTGGCGCGGCGTTCGCCGTCGATCCAGAGAAGGTCGATGCCTATGAGGTCGGCGCCAAATTCGATCTGCTGGATCGCAAGCTGAGCTTCAATCTGGCGGCCTTCATCAACGATTTCCAAAACTTCCAGGCACAGGTGTACGATCCGTCGCTGAACGGGGGACTTGGCGGGTTCCGAACGGGCAATGCAAGTAAGCTCAGGACCCGCGGCGTCGAGGCGGAAGCCGTATTGCGTCCGATGCGCGGGTTTAGTCTGTCGGGCGGTGTCACCTATCTCGACACCAAGTACGGGAACTACAACGTCGCGTGCTATTACGGGCAAACAGTCTCTCAGGGTTGCACGCTCCCTGGACCAAGCTTCAATGCGGCCGGCTCGCCGCTCGTCGGCGCCTCCAAGTGGACGACCACCTTCGCTGCGAGCTACGAAACGCCGATCAACGATCGCCTGAAGGTCTTCTTTAACGCAGACTGGCGCTACCGCAGCAAATTCTATTACGCGATCAACGATCCCAACACGATCCAGCCCGGTTTTTCCGTCGTCAACGGCTCATTCGGCTTGGCCGATATCAGCGATCACGCTCGCATCAGTGTCTTCGTGCGAAATCTATTCGACAAGCGCTACGCCGCGACGATCTATCCGGGCAATTTTTCTGCCGGGCAATATGTTCAGTCGTTGCCCGACGATGCGTTCCGGCGGATCGGCGCGGCCTTCGAGTGGCATTTTTGATCTCTCCCACTGGCACCGGACGGCTTCGGCCGCCCGGTACCATTTTTGTATTGAGGTGTCTCCGGCGTGACCACTGATCCACGATCCTTCCCGACCGGCTTCCTGTGGGGATCCGCCACTGCAGGCCATCAGGTGGAAGGGGGTAACTTCAACAGCGACTGCTGGGCGCTCGAACATGCCGTTCCTTCGATCTTCGCGGAGCCTTCCGGCGATGCGGTGGACCAGTGGAACCGGTTCGATGACGACATGGCGATCCTGTCGGCGATCGGGCTGAAGGCCTATCGCTTCGGGATCGAATGGGCCCGGATCGAGCCCGAGGAGGGCGTGTTCGCTCGGTCGGCGCTGGATCACTATCAGCGCTGCATAGACGCCTGCCACCGGCGCGGGATCACGCCGGTCGTCACGTTCCACCATTTCACGATCCCGCTCTGGCTGGCGCGCAAGGGCGGAATGACCTGCGACCAGTTCCCGGCGCTGTTTGCACGCTATTGCGAGACGGCGGCGCGCACCCTTCGCGGCCTCGTCATCGTGTGCAGCATGAACGAGATGAATGTCCCTCTGATCATTCGCGATGTTGCGCTCGACCTACTCAACGGCCCGAGCGGGGAGGCCAAGCGGATCGCGGCCGAAGCGGCGCTGGGTGCACCGATCGCGAGCAATTTCCTCTTCACGCCGCCGGACGCGCTATTGCGCAATGGTCTGGGGGCGCATGCAGCCGGACGCGATGCGATCAAATCGGTGCGGCCCGAGGTTCAGGTCGGCGTCACCCTGTCTCTCCAGGACGAGCAGGCGGAGCCGGGCGCCGAGGTAGTGCGCGATGCGCGTCTCGCGAAGATGGTCGATCCCTTTCTCGACCTCGTGAAGGGCGATGATTTCATCGGCGTCCAGACCTACACGCGCACCACCTCGCGCAAGGATGGTAGCCATGGTGCGCGAGACGGAGAGCCGCTGACCGTCATGGGCTATGAGGACCGGCCCGACGCATTGGCCGCTGTTTGTCGCTATGTATCGCAGCGTACCGGCACGCCGATCATCGTCACCGAAAACGGTTATTCGGGTGACGACGACGTCCGGAGAGGCGCGTTCGTCCGGGAATCCCTGGACAATCTCCAACGCGCCATTGCGGATGGAGTCGACGTTCGCGGCTACTTTTACTGGTCGCTGCTCGACAATTACGAATGGATGTCGGGCTATGGCCCCAAATTCGGGATCGTCGGCGTCGATCGGAGGACGCAGGCGCGGCACATCAAGCCGTCCGCGCTCGTCTATGGAGCGATTGCCCGGGCGGGCGCCATTACGACCATCGAAGCTTCCGATACGATGCCGGCGATCGGACATCTACGGCGGCGGGCAGGAACGCCGCTGGGCTTGGGCTGAAGACGGAGGACCGACGATGCGTGCTGCAGCAAACGGCATCGAGCTCGAATATGAGATGATCGGTGAGAATGGGGCGCCAGCGATCCTCTTGATCATGGGGTTGGGAACGCAGATGACGCGCTGGCCTTCGACCCTCGTCGAGACGCTGGCGGGACAAGGGTTCAGAGTGATCCGTTTCGACAACCGGGATGTGGGTCTGTCGACCCGTCTGGACGCGGCCGGTGCCCCCGACTTGGCGGCGGTGATGACGGCCATGCTGTCCAGCGGATCCGTGCCCGTCGCCTATACGCTGGAGGATATGGCTGCTGATGCGGTGGGCCTCCTCGATGCGCTGGATATCGATCGCGCACATATCGTTGGCGCCTCGATGGGCGGGATGATCGCTCAGATCGTCGCGGCATCGCATTCTGATCGAACGCTATCGCTGGCTTCGATCATGTCATCGTCCGGCAATCCTTCGCTACCCCGCGCGTCGGATGCCGCCCTGGCGTTGCTTTCCGCAACCCGTCCGGATCCGGGCGACGAAGAGGCGATCCTCGACCGGGCAGTCCTGGGCGCCGAGACGCTCGGCAGCCCGGGATATCCGGTCGATCGTGCTGTCCGGCGGGCAGCCGCACGCGAAGACTATCACCGCGCTTATTACCCTGCGGGCATCGCACGCCAGACTGCCGCGATCGTGGCAAGCGGCGACCGGCGTGCCCTGCTGCGCCAGATTCAGGTGCCGGCTGTGGTCATCCATGGCATTGATGACCCGCTGGTGAGGATCGAGGCGGGGCGCGATACCGCCGCCCATATTCCCGGCGCGGAGATGATCGAATTGAGCGGTATGGGGCATGACCTCCCCGATGCGCTCGTGCCGACGATCGCGGATGCCATCATCGCCAACACGCGGCGCTCATCTGACACATCTGGTATTTCGCTCGACGAGGGGCTCGCCTAGACCGGGCAAATGGGAACGGTTCGGTCATCAAAAACAGGGAAGGTGCGACGTCGGACGCAGGAGGAGCGGACGGCAGATACCCGGGCCGCCCTCTTCGCGGCGGCCGTCCGCACTATCGATAAGCTCGGATATGCGGGCGCGAAGAACGCCGCCATCGCCGACGAGGCTGGAGTGACGCGCGGCGCGATCACGCATCACTTCTCCACACGCGCCGCGTTCATGGCTGAGGTGGTGCGCTGGGTTTTCGACGAGGAAACCCTGATCTTCCGAGACCTAATGGATAAGAGGCATGTCGGCGCGCGGGTGTCGGACTGGCCGGCCCTTTTGTGGGATGTATTCTCCCGGCCGTCGGGCGTAGCTGTTCTGGAGATCCTGGTAGCCTCTCGCAGCGATCCCGAACTCGCCGCGCTCGTCATGCCGATGCAGACGGAGGTGGAACGGACGGGGGCCGCCAACTTTCTCCACCGGATAGGCGCGGAGGCTTCCAGCATGGCCGCCATTCGCCTGATGGTTTGGGCGATCCGCGGCATGACCCTGGGCCGCACGTTCATCGCCGACCGTGACGGCATGGAGGAAGCCGTGGCCCTGCTTTCCCGCGTCGTAGAGCGTGCAGTTCCAGGCGGTGGCTTCAAGGAGTTCGCTGATCTTTAGTATACAGCACCTTTTCTGGGTCGGGTCTCATGCGGGGCGGCTGGCTGCGTCACTGGCCGAGGGCATTTGCAAGTGATCGACATTCTAAAGACGAAATATGATTTCAAGCCCGCCCGTTTGGAGCAACCGGGCATCCGTTCGCTAAAGCCGATCAATATTGCGGTCCTTAACCGTTCCAAATCCTGCGAGACCGTCTGAGTCGACTGATCTTATCGTTAGCGACCGCAGCGAACCTTGTCTCGGTATTGCCGCCGCTTCTCTTCTGGGCGCGCCTTCGTGGCCAGCCAGATTCATCAGCGGCGTCGATCTATTTTAGGATGTCCCACCGCTTTTCTGCCAGGAACGTTGCGGACCGTCAGCCGGCCAAGTGAGCGCCACCGCCCGTCAACCTGTGCCAGTTGCCGTGGGCGAATGCCATTTTCTCCGCTTCAATCAGGCCGCATTCGGCGAGGAACCGGCGGGCGTCTCCGCCCGACCGATATTGGTAGGGGTAATCGGTCGAGAAGAGCAACCGATCCGATCCAACGATGGCGACGGCGCGTTCGAGATAGTCGGGACTGAACAGGCCGCTCGCCGTTACGTAGAGATTGCGGCGCAGATAGGTCGCGATCGGATGCGCCAGGCCCGACACGCGGTCCATCACCTTCAGACGCTCGGCATAGAACAACACGAGCTCCCCCCAGTGGCCGAGGATTAACTGGAGGTCGGGCAAACGATCGAAGAGCCCCGATAGCAAGAGGCGGAGGAACTGGATCCCAGCGTCATAATGCCATCCGATGCCATACGTGGCGAGGGCGGCGTCCACCTGTGGCTTTATGCCGGAATAATAGGCTGCTCGCACGCCCATGGCGGGGGTGCGGGGATGAAGCAATATGGGCACGCCGAGCGCTGCCGCCTTATCGAAGAACGGCGCCAGGTCCGGATGGTCGAGGTTGCGATCACCGACGCGCCCACACAGCATCGCACCCTTGAAGCTAAGGGTGCGGATACATCGGTCCAGCTCCAACGCCGCTGCGTCCGGATCGCCGACCGGCAGGGTGGCGAGGGCCTGAAAGCGATCCGGCCGGCGCGCGATGGCAGCTGCAACGGCATCGTTGGCGCGGCGTGCCAGATCGACCGCTTGGTGGCCGAGATCGTGCAGGGCTGGTGTTGTTAGCGACAGCACCTGAACGTCGAGGCCGGTCTCGTCCATCAGCGCGATCCGTTCGTCGGCGAGATCGAGCAAGCGCCGTTCGACTTCCCCCGAATGTACGGCGACGCTCGGGTCAGACACGGCCAGCCCGATGGTCTCCCAGCCGTCGCGCACATCCGTTGTCAGATAATGCTCCTCGACGCCGATCAGCTTCGGGCGCTGCTCTTTGCGGCTCACCACGGCACCGTCCCGCCATGTCGGTCGATGAAGCGTAAGCCCGGTGTGCTCTGCTGGGCGATGAGCGTCTCGACAAGCTCGGGGATCGTCTCCTCGATGCTGAAGGGGGCCTCCGGGCCGCCCAGTTCAGTCCGTATCCAGCCCGGCGCCATCAGAATTAGCGGGCGGCCATCGCCGACGTGGCGAGCGGCATAGCTACGCATATACTGGTTGAGCGCGGCCTTGCTGCCCCGATAGCCCTCGTGGCCGCCCTTTTCGTTGCTGGCGATGCTGCCCTGTCCGGACGACATGACACCGATGAGGCCGCCCGGACGGACAAGGTGCTGCAAATGTTCGACGACCCGCATCACGCCGAGCGCGTTCGTCAGCATCACCCGCACGAACTCCTCGGTCGAGGTTTCGGCAATCGTCTCGGCCTGATCGCGGTTGGCCGTGCCGGCGTTGACGAACAGCATGTTGTAGGCGCAACCGGACAGCTTGGTGCGTAGGTCGGCGATCTGGTCGGGCTCCGTAATGTCGAGCTGTTGGATTATGACTTTGCCGTGGCAGGTGTCGGCCAGGTTGTGTAGCTCCGTCCGGCCATCCTCGCGCACGGTGCCAGTGACGTGCCAGTTCTTTTTCACGAACGCGCCCGCCATTGCCAGCCCGAGGCCGCGTGATGCTCCGACGAGCAGGATGGTCGGGGATAATTGTTCTGATCTGTGATCCATGGCGCTACTCCTTTGCATTGCGCCCATGATGTGACGGGACGCACGGCATGCGCCAGACGCATGGCAAGCAAATCACAGTTGCATGCTGCGCTATGGTTCCCGGGGCACAGCGGCTATACGGCTCCCATGGCTGGCATCGACCTCAACCTCCTGACCGCGCTCGACATGCTGCTGGCCGAGCGCAGTGTGACGGCCGCCGCGAGGCGCATGGGCCTCAGTGTGTCCGCTATGAGCCGGACGCTGACCAGGCTTCGCGTCGCGACCGGCGATCCCCTCCTGGTGCAAGCGGGGCGCTCGCTCGTGCCGACACCCTATGCCGAGCAGCTGACCTCCCGCGTCCATGCAGCCGCTCAGGAGGCGCGAGCGGTGCTGGCACCGGCTTCCGGCAACATTGATCTTCTAGCACTGGACCGGACATTTACGATCCGAGCGAACGAGGGCTTCGTGGCGCTGTTCGCGCCCGCCCTCATCGTCGCCATCGCCGGCGAGGCGCCCCACGTCCGGCTCCGCTTCGCCCCTAAGCCGGACAAGGCCGCGGTCCCGTTGCGAGACGGCGCGATCGACATCGAGATCGGGACGATGGGCGCGTCCGCTCCCGAGATGCGAAGCCAGCTCATCTTTCGCGACCGCTTCGTCGGGGCAGCGCGCCGGGACCATCCGCTTTTCTCCGGGCCGATCACGGCAGCGGGTTACGCCGCCTTCGGGCATGTTGCCACATCTCGTCGGGGTGCGTGGACGGGGCCGGTAGACGATGCCCTGCACGATCTCGGCCTACGGCGCCAAGTCATCGCCATGGTGCCGGGCTTCCTGGATGCAATCGCCATCGCGCGCCGCTCCGAACTGATCGCGCTCGTGCCGCGCTCGTGCTTGCAAAGTGGCGAAGCGGCGACCGAGGCAGTGCGGAGCTTTGACCTACCCGTGTCGACGCCGGAGCTTACCGTCAGCCTCATGTGGCACCCGCGCCTCGACGCCGATCCGGCTCACCGCTGGCTGCGACAAAAGCTGATCGCAACGTGCAGAGACCCAGCTTAGCGATCGAAAGGATCGACAGTGCAAGCTCTGACCGGCTCGGCTTCTTCGCGCCCAACTGTCGCCGTTGGTGGATCGGGCGGCCGATCCCGAAACCTGCCCTTCGTTCATACCGATCATCATGGTGATCGATGGCCGCGACGTGGACACAAATCCAGCTTCAAGACGCATCCGCCGCACCAGAGCGTTGCGGAAGCCATGAGGGATTGCGCTGTAGGCGCCGCGTCGGCAGCGATGCGAGGTTCCTCAGTCCAGCGATGTCCGTCATGTCGATAATCTTGCCTCTCCGATGGATCAGCCCGTCCTGCTGAAGGCTCCGTAGAGCTCGATTGACTGATACAGAAGTAAGGCTGACGATATCGCCGATCTGTTCCTGCGAGAGCGGAAGCTCGAATTCAGGACCGGTGCTCGGGTCGATTGCGACGAGCCGCTCATGAAGGTGGATCAGCAGCATGGCGAGCCGCTGATCGGCGCTCATTCGGCCCACGCAGACGAGCCTGTCCATCAGTACAACCCGTTCCTCCTGCGCCGCAAGAAAGAACAGCACACCGAGACGCGGGAACCGCGCGAAGATCGCACCCAGATCATTCAGATCGACGGCGGCGATCCTCGCATCGGTCAATGCCACCAACGTGTCGGCGGCGTGCGTGAGCGGCAGGCTGGGGGCGCCGACTACATCCCCAGGCATATGGACCTTCAGGAACTGGCGATTGCCGTCGCCGAGCCGGATGCTGCTGCCGACCCACCCTTTGAGCAATACATAGAGACTTGGGGAAGCGTCTCCTTCGTGACGGAGCACCTGGTTGCGGCGAAGGAGGACCGGCTCACCAGCCAGCTTGGCGAGTGCCGCCTTCTCGTCGGAGCTCAGGTCCGCCAGGGCGGAAAAACGATGCCGCGAGAAATTCGACATCAGCGCAGCAGCGCGGAGCTGCGGAGGTCGTCATCCCGGGCTGTGCAAACATTAAGCGTCGAACGTGACGGTGGACTGGATCTCCAGCGTTCCGACACCCAGCGACATTGGGCATCGTACGTCCGGAAGCGCCGCCACATCGAAAAGCTCGGCGATGGCGCCGTCGAGCTTGATCCACTCGACGATATCGCCGTGCCGAAGATTGATAATGAACACGCCACACCAGGCCTCGCCATCCCGCTTCTCGATCTCCCCTTGCAGCGCCAGCTCCTTGAAGCTGCCGTCGCGGGGCTTGGAAGCAGTTACGATGGCAAAGCCATTATGGATGGCGAGGCCGCGCATAAATCCCGGACAAAAGGCTATATTCTCCTGAGTGCCGGTCTCCGGATCGATGGCGATGAGCTGACCGCGCCCGGAATCCAGCGCATAGAGGCGGTCGCCGTCGAGCCGCGGGCTGTGCGGCATGGAGAGCTGATCGGTGACGATCCGCCCGGTCGAAACCTCGATGATCACGCCGCCCTGATCACGCCGCGCGCGCCAGCCGCTAAGCAGGTCGGTCTGGCTAACCGCCGATACGTAGGCGGGAGCGCCATCGTTCATGGCGAGGCCGTTCAGGTGGCAGCGATCTTCGCCCGCCAGCTTGGAGATGAAATCGGGCCGCCACACCGGCCGGAAGCTGTGGACCGGATCGATCGTGGCGAGGCAGCTATACTTCGTATTGACGAAAATCGGGTTGCCGTCGGCGAGGATGCCGATCTCGTGAATGTCGATGTCCCCGGTGGTGAAGCCCTGGCGGGGTACCAAGCAGCTGTCGAACGAGCCGTTGGCCTGCTCGCCGGGGCGCAGCATCTCCTCCAGCCGCCAGAGCTGAAAATGCGATCCTACCCAGAGGCGCGGTCCGTCGCGGCAGATACCCATCGCGCGCGTGAAATTCTGCTGGTTGAAGGAGACGCTGCCGTTCGGCAGCACGCCGACAAGAAAGAGTTGGCCGGTCTGGTAGGAGGTGAAGCCGAGGCTGACCCGGTTCGCCTCCAGCCAACCCGTCAGGCCGCGTGACACCGATATGCTGGTATCGCCCTGCGCGGGGTTGCTGATCGTCGACATCAACCGGCTCCTCGTTCCCGAGGAGCCGGCTTAGCCCGTGGGGCGGTCATCCGCGATCAGAACTTGATGCGGATGCCGGCGCGGCCGCCGCCGCCCTTGTAATCGCCATGCTTGGCATATTCGCCGAAGCCCTCGACGAAGCCTGTTACGCCGCCCGGTGTGGTGACGTTGAAGCCGATCTTGGCCTCGCCATAATCGGGCAGGCGATCGTTGCGGTAATCGAGCGATTGGCCGCCGTTGATGAAGTCGATGCCGTCCTTGCCCTTGAACTCGTGGACGTAATTGCCCTGGGCGTAGATGACGGCCGTCGAGCCCCCCATGTCCATCTTGCTACCGATGCGGAGGCCGGCCTTGCCGCGCAGACCATCCAGATTGTCGAAGTCGATGGTCGAGCCGAGCGCATGGATGTCCTTCAAGTCGGTGCGGACGTAGGCGATCGTCGCGACCGGCTCGGCGTAGAAGCTGTCGCCGCCCAGCCGGAAGCCGACCTCACCCTGCACGCCGTAGCTCATGCCGTGGAACTTGTCGGCATAGCCGGCCAGCGGGCTCTTCGAGTTGATCCAGTAATAGTCGTACTTGCCGAGCACGTTGGCGAAGAGGCTACCCGAGACGTAGCTCGCATAGGCGCCGACGTTGGCGACCGAGTAGTTCACGCGGTCGGCGGAGTTCTGGAAGGTCAGGTCGGAATTGAGGTAGCCGCCCGTCACGCCGAACACGACATTGCCCGAGCCCATGTCGCGCGAGCCGAGATCCATGCCGAGCTGGAAGCCGAAGGCGTCCTGACGGTAAGAGAGGTTCACCGCGCGGCTCTGGCCGAAGGTGGTGTCGGTGCCGCCATCCCTGCGGGTAACGGTGCCACCGTAAAACTGGCCCCAGATGCGGCCGCCATCGGCCCCGCCGCCGGCGAACTTGGCGTCGCGCAGATCACTCATGTGCGACGACCAGGCATCCGCCGATTTGTACCAGAGTTGCTGCGCGCCTTCGTTGATCTTGAGCGCGCGGAAGACGGCGTCTCCGGGCGTCGCCACCAAACTGTAGCTGTTGTTCGCGGCGTTGAAGCTCACGCCATAGTGGATGAAGCCCTGGTTCACCGATTGCGCGGCGACGCTGAAGGCGGCCGCCGAGGAGCCGGCTCCGCCCGTCGCGAAGACGGTGCCGTTATTGAGCACCGCGCCGTTCGCGCCGACCGGGTTGACGATCACGCCGGTCGATCCGGTGATCGCGCCGGCCGCATTCAGCTGGTCGGAGGTCGAGGTGCCGCCCGCCGTCCCGAAGGCGACATCGATGCCGAGCGTGCTGTTGCCCGATCCGGTAAAGGTGCTCGACGTATCGAGCATGTCGCCAGCATGGCCGTTGCGCAGATCGACGAGGCCCGAATTGTTGAACGCCTCCAGTCCGGTCAGATGCACCGTGCCTGCCGCAGCGGCGCCCGGCAGCACCTTGAACGTGCCGGAATTGTTGAACGTGTCGGTGCCCGTGCCGAAATCCTGATCGTATTTCGCGTTGTAAGTGCCGGAGTTGTTGACCGTGTCATCCGATCCGGTCGCGAAGCCGATCGTACCGGTGAAGGTTCCGCTGTTGTTGAAGGTCAGCGGCGTCGCATTGAACACGTTGATGATCGGCGCGGTGCCGTCGCCAGTGATCGTGCCAGCGTTGTTCACCGTCGCGGTGCCGCCGGCGAGGATATCGGCATTGCCGCCCGCCTGGGTGAGCGATCCGTTGGCACCGAGGTTGAGCGTCGCGTCGGTCGCCGCCGCGATGAACACCGCATTGCCGCCGCCGCCGCTGGTCGCGCCGTTGAGCGTGACGGTCGCGGCATCGGTGAAGCTGCCCGCATAGACCGCCTCGCGGCTGGCCGAGGAGGCCGTGCCGGTGGTGATGCTCACCGGGCCCGCGCCGCGGCCCTGCACGCCGACCGCGTTGGCGCCCGTCGTCGCGACGCTGCCCGCGTTGATCGTCACCGATCCGCCGCCGCTATAGGCGAGGATCCCCGAGGCATTGTCGCCCGACGTCTTGACCGCGCCGGTGGTGACCGAAACCGGATCGGTGCCGAGGCCGGTCGCCTCGACGCCGATCGCGAGGCCGCCTGCCGTCGTGACGTTGCCGGCATTCACCGTCACCGCGCCGTTGCCCTGGGCGCGGATGCCGTCGGCTCCATCGCCCATCGTGCTGATATTCCCGGTCTTGACCGAGACCGGGCCTGCCAGCGCCGAGGCATCCACACCGATAGCACCGTAGCCGGCCGTGGAGACCGTGCCGGTGCCGCTGATCGCCACGCCCTGCGTGCCGTAGGCGGAGATGCCGAAGGCGTTGTCGCCGGCAGTCGACACCGCGCCGTTGTTGATCACGGTTGCGGTGCCGTTGGTCGCCGTGACGTTCACGGCGTCGGCATAATTGGCCGAATAGGCCTTCATGCCCTGCGTTGAGACATTGCCGTTGATCGTCACCGACGCGTTGGCGCCGGTCGCGATCACCGCATTGGAGTCGTTGCCCGTGGTCGAGACGTTGTTGACAGTGACGGCGGCATCGCCCGTGCCCGAATAGGCATAGACGCCGGTCGAGCTGGCCGCCGTCGTCGCGATCGTGCCGGTGCTGGTCACCGTAGCATTGCCGGTATCGGAGAAGGCGTAGATGCCCGCCGAATCCACCGCGCCGGTCGAGACATTGCCGGCGGTGACGTTGACGTCGCCGGTCGCCTCCGCATCGATACCGGCGGAGAAGGCGCCTGCGGTCGTCACGTTGTTGGCGCTGACCGTCGCGCTCGTGCCGCCGAGCGCGCGGATGCCGGCCGAGTTGAAGCCGCCCGTCGAAACGTCGCCGGCATTGACCGTGACATCGCCCTGGCGCGCCGTGCCATAGATGCCGATCGCGCTGTCGCCGGCCGTCGAGACGGTGCCGGTCGAGGTGACGACGACGTTGCCGCCATAATTGCCGGTCGCCTGGATGCCGACAGCGTTGCCGCCCGTCGTCGTGACGTTGCCGGCATTGACGGTGACGTCGCCCGAATAGGACGAGGCGCGAATGCCGGTTGCGCTCTTGCCGGCGGTGGTCACGTCCTTGTTCGTCACCGTGACGTTGCCGGTATTGGCTGTGGCGACGATGCCGGCCGAATTGGGCAGGAAGAAGAAGCTGCTGCCCGCCGTGCCGCTGGTCGTGACGGTATCGACGTTCACATCGACATTGCCGGCGCCGGTCGAGGTGGCGACCACGCCGCGCGAATAGTCACCCGTCGTGCCGACTTTGGCCTGCGCCACCGACACGTCGCCGGCCGATGTCGCGACCACCGCATCTGAATTGTTGCCATTGGTGTAGGCCGAGCCGGTGCCGTCTACGGTGGCCGAATTGGTGCCCGAGACGACGATGGCGCTGCTGGCGTTGCCGTTGGTGGTGATGGTGCCGTTATTGGTTACCTTGGCATCGCCATCGGTCGCGGTCGCCATCACGCCGTTCATCGGCGCCGGGCTGTACATCGCGGTACCCTGCGTCGAGACGTTGCCCGAAACGGTGACCGTGGCGTTGGCGCCCTGCGCGACGACGGCGCCGGAATTGTTGCCGGTGGTGGTCACGTTGTTGACCGAGACGGTCGCATCGCCGCTGTTTGAATAGGCATAGACGCCACGCGACGAGGCGCCGGTCGTCGCGATCGTGCCGCTCGTCGTAACGTTCGCATTGCCGGTATCGGAGAAGGCGTAGATGCCCGCCGCATCGGTGCCTGAGGTAGTGACGTTGGTGCCCGACACCGTCACGTCGCCGCCCGCCTGCGCGACGACGCCCTGGCCGAACGAGCCGGCGGTCGTGATCGAGCCGAACGTAGCGTTGGCGGCCGTGCCGCCGGTGGCGACGATGCCGGCCGCGTTGAAGCCGGTGGCGTTGACGTCCTGCACGTTGACGGTCGCGGTGCCGTTGCCGGCATAGACGGCGACGCCGTTGGCCGCTTGGCCGCTGGTGCTGATCGTGCCCGTCGAGGTCACGGCGGCAGTACCGGTGCCGTATGTCTGCGCGAGCACGCCGTTGGCGTTGTTGCCGGTCGTCGTGATCGCGCCGGTGTTGACAGTGATGTCGCCGGTGTTCGAGATCGCCTGGACGCCCGCCGCGAAATCGCCGGCAGTCTTGAGGGTGCCGGCGGTCACGCTGATCGCGCCTGCATCGGTGTTGGCGAAGATCGCCGAGCTGTTCGGGAAGAAGCCCGGCCCGCCGCCGCCGGTGCCGGTGGTGGTGACATCGCCGACGTTGACGGTGACGTCGCCGCTGGTGCTGCTCGCGTCGATGCCGCGCGCGTTGAGCCCGCTGGTCGAGATCGCGCCCGTGCCGTCGACGATCGTGCCGGTCGTGCCGCTGGCGAGGATGCCGTCCGCGCCGGCCGAGAAGGTCGAACCTGCGCCGGTCGTCGTGATCGTGCCGTTGTTGGTGACGTGGGTGGTACCAGTGCCACGGACATCGATCGTGTTGGTCGCCATCACGTCGGAATCGGTGACCAGCGTCAGGCTATCGGTCGGCATGTAAGTGATGCCGGCCGCATAGGGATTGCCGGTCGCATGGCAAGTGACGGTGCCGCTGGTCGCGGTACCGCACTCGTTCACAGCGAGGGCGGGTGTCCCGACGAGAATGGCGGCCAGCACGCTGCCGAGCGCGGTCGTGGTCTTGAGTGATGGTGCCAGCGAAGCCGAGCGAGCGGATACGTCGAAGCCACGAGCGAGCCGGTCCATGCTTTCCTCCCTGATACAAGCCTCTCTTCATCACGGAGGCTTTGAAAGCGCGCTTGGGCTAAGCAGAAGATCGCAGGCCGCCAAGAAGTTTATTTTAACAAGCGCCTGAAACTATTCGCCCTATCGGACGTATCGAGGCATATTATCGTTTCGGGTGTGATTATCACAGTTTAGCGATCATTGAAAATAGTGGTAGAGTGGCAGGCTTTGTTTCGTGCCTGCACCGACGATTTATTTGGAACCGTAAGCCGCGTATTATTAATACAGATCAATGCGGCGCAGCTACGCATCCGCGGTGCGATAATGTTCGTATCTTTAGACGCATTCCCGCAACAGGGATGCTGCTCATGAGAGGAACGAGCCATGAAAGCCCTCAAGCTTCGCAACCTTGTCGCCGCTCTAGCGATCTCGGTTTCCGCGATCGCAGTGACGCCTGTTTCGGCCAACCCGATGGTGGGCGGCGCCGCCATGTCGCCGATGAAGACGATCCCCGAAAATGCAATGAATTCGAAGGATCACACGACGCTAGTCGCCGCCGTGAAGGCGGCCGGGCTCGTCGATACCCTGTCCGGCACCGGGCCGTTCACGGTGTTCGCGCCGACGAATGCGGCGTTCGACAAGCTGCCCGCCGGCACCGTCGATACGCTGATGAAACCTGAAAACAAGGATCAGCTGACCAAGATCCTGACTTATCACGTCGTCGCCGGCCGAATGACGTCGAAGGATATCGCTGCCGCGATCAAGCAGGGCGGAGGCAAGGCCATGCTCACCACGGTCGAAGGCGAGCCGCTGACCGCCACGATGATGGGCGGCAAGCTGATGCTCACTGACGCCAAGGGCGGAATGTCGACCGTCACGATCAAGGACGTGATGCAGTCCAACGGGGTGATTCACGTCGTCGATACTGTCCTGATGCCATGAATGCTCGAGCCGGGTCGCAAGTCGGCCCGGCTTCTCGACACCGGAGGAGAGTGTCAGCTGCGCGCCCATAGCACGAAGCCGCTTCGCGGCACTGGTGCTGGTGGTGATGTAACGTAGATCTGCTGAGGTTTGGACGGTCTGGAGTCGCAGCCGGACGATAGAGCTCCCTTCAACGTGAGGAGCTTCCCATGGCCAACCTATCCATCGATCGACCGATCACGCCCCTGCGTCAGCGGATGCTGGACGACATGGCGGTGCGTGGACTGCGAGAGCATACGCGTCGCGACTATATTCGGCATGTGTGCCGGTTCGCGGCCTTCCTGGGGCGATCACCCGAAACGGCGACGCCGGACGATGTGCGGCGCTTCCAGGTTCATCAGACGGAATCCGGTGCGACGGCCTCGACGATCAACAGCGCGGTGTCGGCGCTGCGTTTCCTGTTCACCGTCACGCTCGATCGCCCCGATCTCGCCCGTCGCCTGATGATCATGCGCAACCCGCGCAAGGCACCCGATGTGCTGAGTGTTGAGGAGGTGGCGAGGCTGCTCCAGGCGGCACCCAACATCAAATACAAGGCGGCGCTGGGCGTTGCTTATGGCGCCGGCCTGCGGGCTTCGGAGGTGACGCACCTCAAGGTCGACGACATCGACAGCCAGCGAATGCTGATCCGTGTCGAGCAGGGCAAGGGGCGCAAGGATCGCAACGCGATGCTCTCGCCGCAGCTGCTCGAGCTCCTTCGGCTCTGGTGGCGGGAGGGCAAGAAGCGCACCGTCATGCTGCCCCACGGGTGGCTGTTTCCAGGTAAGGCCTACACCGAACCGATGTCGACGCGGCAGCTGCACCGCGTCGTCCAGGAGGCGGCTGAGGCGGCGGGCATCCGCAAGCGTGTCCATCCCCACACGCTGCGGCACAGCTTCGCCACCCATCTGCTCGAGCAGGACGTCGATATTCGCGTGATCCAGATGCTGTTGGGGCATTCGAAGCTCGACACGACGGCGCTCTACACCAAGGTCGCGACCCGCACGATCCACGCGGTGACCAGTCCGCTCGACCGGTTGATGGCGCTGATGGAGGGTAAGGCGGCCGACGGCTGAGGAGCGTTGCCCGCCTCACTCGAGGTCGCCGACATCTTCCGTGCCGCGGGGCCGGCTTACCGAGCGGCTCATCAGGGGCATCTGAGCCTTCATCAGCTCAAGGTGATGTCGGCGGTCGAGCATTGCCGCACTGCTGCGCTCGGCGGCCATGTCGAGGCCTGCGAAGGCTGCGGCCACTGGCGCATCGCCTACAACAGCTGTCGCAACCGGCATTGTCCGCGGTGCCAGGGTGCGGCTGCGCGCACCTGGCTTGCCGCGCGCGAAGCCGATCTTTTGCCGGTCGGATACTTCCACGTGGTGTTCACGCTGCCAGCCGAGGTCGCCAATCTCGCGTTCCAGAACAAGGCGGTGATCTACGACCTGCTGTTCCGGGCGGCGTCGGACACGATGATGACGATTGCGGCCGACCCCAAACATCTCGGCGCCCGTATCGGCATGACCGCCGTGCTGCACAGCTGGGGGTCGGCGCTGACCCATCATCCCCACATCCACATGGTCGTCCCGGGCGGTGGCATCTCGCTCGACGGCGCGCGCTGGGTGTCGGCACGCCCGGCCTTTCTGCTTCCGGTGCGCGTGCTCGGAGCGCTCTTCCGTCGCCTGCTCCTGAGCCGCCTGCTCGCGCTCTACGATGCTGGTCGGCTCGGATTCTACGGCAGCCTTGCCCATCTCGCCGACCGTCGCACCTTCCTGCGCTATCTGTCGCCGGTTCGAAAGAAGCGGTGGGTGGTCTACGCCAAGCCGCCCTTCGCCGGGCCCGAAGCCGTGCTGGCCTATCTGTCGCGCTATACGCACCGCGTTGCCATCTCGAGCAGCCGGCTTATCCGGTTCGACGATGATGGTGTCACCTTCCGGTACAAGGATTATCGCCGCAACGGCGCCGAGCGACACCAGGTGATGACGCTCACCGCTGACGAATTCATCCGCCGCTTCCTGCTCCATGTCCTGCCGAAGGGATTTCACCGCATCCGGCATTACGGCCTGCTCGCTAGCGGGACCCGCAAGGCTCATCTTGAGCACGCACGCCGCCTTCTCGCCGTCGCACCGCCCGC
Organism: Sphingomonas-like bacterium B12; assembly: GCA_000333335.1. Taxonomy (GTDB): domain Bacteria; phylum Pseudomonadota; class Alphaproteobacteria; order Sphingomonadales; family Sphingomonadaceae; genus Solisphingomonas. Next base: position 21,582 of record BACX01000345.1, read on the forward strand.
CGCTCCCGAGATGTCGGACGAACCGCCCGACACGCGCCCGCCATGCCCTTGCTGCGGCGGACGCATGATTGTCATCGAGATCTTCGAGCGTTGGCGCCAGCCCCGCGCTCCACCGACGACGGCGCCGCTGACCGGGGGGCTTGTCTCGTGACCCGGCACGGCCTGGACCAACACCACCTCACAGTAACTGCGCTTGCGGGGCTGGCCTCGCTCATCTCGGCGACCCCAACGACAATGGCCAGCAGTCCAGAACGCGGTTCAGCAGCCGGAATTGCTCAGCCCAGCCCCATCCGTCCTGATGATTATACGGCCCGCGAGGCTGCCCTGACCGAAGGCGCCGCTACCTGTCACGCCTCTCGAAAACCGCTTTCCCCATAGCGCCCCGCTTGCAGCCGCGGCTTCCTGCTTTGGAGGATATCGTACGTCTGCCGACGCCCGATATCCTTCACACATTCCGCCATTCAACACCGCTTTTCCGCTTCCTAAAAACAGACGCTCATTTGCCCAATTAGGCTAAGCTGCGACCAATTCAGCGATCTTGGTCGCGACCGCCGCCATCGACTCTTCGGAGGTGCTCAGCCCAGCCCGCGACGCAAGCAGGAGGCTGACCTTTTCAAGCTCCTCGTAGGTCGTCCCATGCACGACTGGAACAAGGCGCTCCCGCCGCAGCAGAGCCGAAAGCTCCTTGTCAGCGACACCTTCTGCCGGAAGCCGGCGGAGCATCGCGGGCGTCACCAGCACGATCCCGACACGAGAGTTCACCAAGCCCTTATCAATCGCCCGCATCATCGGCACCCCAAGGCCAAGGTCTTTCTCGCTAAACCAAACCCGAACACCGCGCGCTTCGAGGAGGTCATGAAGGTCTTTCGCTGGCCCCTGACGATCATCCCAAGCGTGGCACAGGAAAACGTCTCGAAGGTCAGGCTGCAAAACGGCGAGGCTTTCGACCTCTTCTCGAACTGGCGTCAGCGCCCGCACCTCTTCGGGAGTGTAAAACACCCCGGAACCTGACGGGGACCAGCGCGGCTTTGAGCTGCGCCGCCCAGATCCAGCCGATGAAGAGGGTGACGGGGTAGGGCTATAGCCTCCGTAACCACCATATCCGCCATATCCGCCGTAACTTCTCGATCGTCCACCGCAGGCTGGGCAATCGGCTGCGGCTGCCGCTGAACGGTGTCCTCTAGTCGGTGCAGTACATCTGGCCACGCAAACCTCCCTGTTTCTGATTGATCCTCGCCGGCGCTGAAATGGCTAATTAAAGTTTACCGTTCAATGCAGATTTTGTATCGAATTCGACGCCTCTGGTCATTATCGACCGCGACGTTTTGGATGGTATCCATTCCGTCGTCGCCGCAATCCACGCTCGAACAGCTTATCGTGGAGTAGCGCAGTCAGCCTCGCCTGCCATCCGTCCGTATGTACTACCCGATCGAAGTGGGCGTCTTGGTCTCGGAGAAGATCGAGGCGTGATCGTTGCGATACCTCGCTCCAATCTTGATAGAGTAGATAAACAGCGTTGCCGTACTTCAAGTTCTCGAACACGACCAAATCGTCGGCAAATTGAGCTCTGAAATACGATCCGAAGCCACCTTGGCCACGAATGTATGCCTTTGGCTGAAATCCCTCGAACAGTCGCACCCGATCTCGCACATGCTTCTCGAAGTCTGGCGCGTTTGCGGGGTACGCCGATCCAACCAGTCGCGCCACGACCTCATCCGCAGTACCCGGCGGGAATATCTGCCAGTCGAGTGTAACTGTGGAGGTGTACTCCTCTCTGCTCGCGTCGCTCGCGAAAACGCCGGTGACCCCGGCGTTTTCTTGGAGCACGTTGATTGACCAGAGTAACATCAAGTCAAACTCGGGCATCCCCCGTTCGAGCATCGGAGATAGAGCAAACTTTACCACGACTGCGTTGCCGCCGCGATCTTCAAGAATACTCGGCTCTAACGTCATCCCCTGCGGCTCAAAAATCTGGTGCTGGTAAACGTCCTTTGTCCAAGAACGCATCGTCCAGCCATTTCGCGCACCATCACCAAAGTTCGGTGACTCGAAGGTCCACGTCTTTCGAACCATCGGCCAGTCTTGGCGCTTGCGATCCCAGCCGAAAGCATTCCGTTCGGACCACTTACCGGCGTCAGCTGGAGGTGAAACAGGGCCGGACGTAGCGATCTCGCCGTTCTCGATCCGCAAGCCAACATGAGCGTACAAGCCAGCGGCAACATCGTCGCGCGACACTTTCTTCGTCGCCGCAACCGCGATCAGGTCACCGTCGATAGCATCGAGCGAGGCTCGGATATCCGGCGGAACTTTCTGGTAATTGCTCTTCCAAGGAAAACGTGACGGCATCTGCTCAACCCCCTATCCATTTTCGGAACATATGAGGCGCAATCAGTTGCGTTCAAGAACTAAGGTGTCATTTGTATAGCGTAACGGAGAAAGCGACGGAGACCCTTAGCTCGCTATCAACAACTTTCGTTAGTAGGAAGTCACAACCGATCTATTGCGGCACCCGATGATCAGCCGCTTTCCACGTCGCGCGCTCATGAGCAGCCAGTCCGCAATCGGAGCATTGCTGCTGAACAACCGCATTCCAATCTCATGTGCATGAGAGGAGCGCAGGCGAGTTTTTCGGCCGAACCGAGTTCGCTCGCTCAGTGCTGCGGCAACTGTTTTGTATTCCTTCGTCTTGTTTGCGCATGGAGATGCTCCCCAAGATCGAGAGCATGCCAGCAATCCGGTTGGTGCAACGAGGCTGCGCGCGTGTTCGCGAACGATTTGATCTGGGTCATTAGGCGGCGATGCGGCAGCTTCGGGTTTGCGTTGACGGCCCGCGCGATCGCTTCGCTGATCCCCAATCCGTGATCCTTGGGAAATTCCTTCTGGTCGAGGAAATGCTCCAACAGGAACAGCGGAAATTCGCTGTTCGGCTTGCGAGCCTTCGCGAAAATCGTTTCGACGGTGCTGACTTCCACGAGGTTGCTCACGAGTAGGAGCACCGACGCATAACCCGAGACGATTGGGCAGTCCGAAGCCTCGAGCTCGCGCAGTACGGTTTTGCCGATGAGTTCGGCTGGCGAGGTCCAGCGTTCGGTGACGATCAGGTTGGCTAGCACTACGACAATACCGGGATATTGTTGGACGTGTTTCGCCAAGACGCCGATGTTCGAGTTTAGCGCGACGCGGTGATTGAGGAAGATCCTCTCGCTACGTGCTATCTCGTCGATCCGCCTGAGCATTACCGGATTTTCCAGCAGCTCTCGGGGAAAGGCGATGATGCTCTGCGGCTCGACGCACTGTTTCACCTTCATCGCATCCTCGAGCAGGAACAGCGCCTCGTCCAGGGTGATGGGGTCCACCGGGCTGTGCGAGATCAGCGAGAAGACGATCAACCGTCGCACCACGTCGCGGGTCAGCGGCTTCATCGCCATGCCCATGCGTATCAGAACATTCTGCCAGCCCGCTTCGTCACCACCATGACTAATCGAGATAGCCGACCAGGGTGCGCCCACATCAGCGATGCGCCGGTCGAAAAAGATCCCGTCTTTCCAGACCTCGAAATCGGCTTCGGTGATGCCCAGATTCGCCCACCGTTCTTCCGCGCGGATCCAATCCTCCTTGTCCCCCAACTCGCCGGCGCGCGCCGTCGCCGCTAGGCTGGCGAGACTCTTGCCGCGATCATGGTGATAGAGGGCAGTGCCGAGCGGCCACGGGATGAGGTTGGCGAACCTGTGGAGTGACGACGCTCCACTTATGGCGTCGATCTCTTCCAGGCAGGTCGCCAGCTGTGCTGCACCCGGATCCCGATGGAAGGCGGCGACGGCGCGCAGCGCGGCCCACGACGGCGTGGCAGGAATGTCATCATAGGCATGACGTCGCTCGGTGCTCGGCGTGAGAGGAGAGAAAGACAGGCTGACCGGCGTGCCCTCGCTTTCGATCATGATCTGGGCCGTCACATCGTCACTATAGGATTTCAGGAGCTCGAGACACGGGAAGCTGCGCTTCAGCTGTTCCAGGCGGCGTCCTCGCTGGTCGTGCGGCGTTCTATAGATGATCTCATCGATGGTCTCGGGCTTGGCGGCCTCGAGCGCCTTTCGCATGCGCGCATGAAGCGGTGTGCCGGCCGGAGGGTCAACCTGTCGCGCGAAGAGCTTGATGCCATCGGCGGGCTCCGTCGGCCATAGTTCGTCGAGAAGAGGTTCCGCCCAGGCCTGCTGGCGGGCGGAACAGCGTAGCAGCAGCTTCCAGGCTGCCGCGACGGGATCAGAAAGAGTGGAGGCTAAATAATGTCGGATGTGCGCGACCGTGCGCGCAGGCTCCTGGGCGCAATGGTCACCCAGCGACTCCGGAAGAGGCCCGGGGCCGGCCAGCAGGATATCGAATGCGGTCTTGAGCAGGAGCCTACGGAATTTCGGCTGATCATATGCGAGACCGTCGTCGAGCAAGGACAAGGCGAGCGCCGACCCTGTCCGAAGCAGCCGGTCCACCTCGTCGCCATTCTCATTCACGTCTTCGCAGATCGTGATGATCGTATCGCGATATTGCTCGGAATCGGTCAGCGAAAAGCACTTGCTTGCGGCGATCTGAAACACGTGTAGCCAGTGCGAACGATTGGCGATGGACCGAAGGCGCGCTTGGACCTTCGCTTCTTTGCCCGACATGATGTGCGCAGCAGCCACGAACTCCTGGAGCGACCTGACCTCGAAGCTGAAGCGGTCGTCCTCCCGCTGGACGATCAACACGAGCCGCTCGGTCGAGGCGGCGACCAGTTCGCGGGTCGCCTTTTCGAGCTCTCCGCCTTCGAAGCCTTCCTCTTCCAGCTGCCCTCTAATGAGCGCGGCAAACTCAGCGGACGTGAAATAGGCCTCGCTGCTACCTTGCGTTTCGGCTTCAACGTGCAGGAGGAATCCCGTCTTATAGTGCAGAGACGTTATCTGGTGCGCCCAGTGGCGCATCGCCTCGCCGACAGGGCCGGTCTTGCTCTGCTCGCGTTTGAGGACCGTGTCGAAATAGGTGTCGAACAGGCTCCATCGGTCGGTGGGTGCATCGCCGCGCTGGTCGATAAGCGCCAGCAGGATCGAGACCTGGAGTGGACTGACCATGAGCCGCGCCGTCGTCCGGCTTTCGGCCGCTGCGCGGGCTCGTTCGAGCACCCGGTCGCGGTGCTGGGGATCCGCGATCCTGGCGTGAGCTAGGCGATTGGCATATTGGATGGCGAGACCCGGATTAAGGTGCGCCATCTCGATTGTGGAATAGAGCACGGGATCGAGATCATCATTATACCCCTGCGGTCGGGTAGTGACGATCATCAGGAGATCCGCCATTGGCGCCTCGTCCCAGAATTCGGCGATCGCGCGGATCACGATGTCGCGATTGGCGCTCGGAGGAACCTCGTCGAGCCCGTCGAGAATGACCACGGTCGGATAGTCTGCGATCCAGCGGCGGACGTCTTCGGGCCTAAGTTCGGTGCCGGCGATCGCGGAGATGTGCTGGCTCAGATATTCGAGCAATGATCGCGGCGCGCCGCTCGCCTGTTTCGAGAGCGCATCCGCGAAGCTTGGGAGGTCGACACGAAGGGGAAAACGCTTTGGAATGACGACAGGGAGTTTGGCGGCCTCGGCCTTGGTCAGCGTGCTCTCGATGATTTTAGCAGTCTCGGCGGCATACTCTCCGGGCCTATCCGACTTCAGGATGCCCGCGCGCAGAATCTGAGCCAGGAACTGCGTGACCGTCGACTTGCCCTGCCCGGGACCGCCGAGCAAGAGTATCCGCTCCGGCCGGTCGACAGCCGTCCCGATCTGCTGCTTGATACTGTCGCGATCGAGCCGTTCACGCGATCGTTCTAACAGACTGTCGAGGAGGCTTCCTAGGACCTCTTCGCCGAAATCGTTGGCCATGAGATAGGGGAGATCGGTGAAGACGTCCTCAATCATCGTCTGTGCGTCGCCGGAATGCCCCGCCTGCTGCAACCTGATCGGTTGCTGGGCGCGAAGCTCGCGCGCGAGATAGCGGTACATGGCGCTGCGGACCTCGCTCCCGCGTGAGTGGAATGTGTCGATCAGGTCCGCAATGAGATCGCTCGTCATTAGCCAAGCAGCGTAGCTGCGGCGGATCTCCGGAGCATCCATTAGGAAGGTCGAAAGCTGATCCAGATGCCAGACGCGGTAGCCTTTGAGGCCGAGCCTGCCTGCATATTCGTCGAAGACGGCGTCGATCTTCGCGATGCCCCCCTTGCCACGCTCGCTTTGGGGCTGAGGAGACAGGCGCGCGTTGGTGACAAGGATGTAATAATCCGGCTTTCGGAGGTCGGACGGTGGGTCATATTTGTCGAACTCGGCCTTGAGCTGCTGAACCAGCCAGTCAGCGTCTTCGGCCGGCGTTCCGGGCACCTGACGGAATTTGGCCTGGAGGATCGTGTAACCGGACCATTGCTCGGCCGGACTCGGATAGTTGAGTGTCCCCTCGTGGGTCGCCTCCCGGCCACCATCGGGACCGTCGCCGAACACCATAATGCCCCGACCCAGAACATGGGTCGCCATGACCTGGGAGAATCGCTCGAACGAGCGCGTCGAGAAGGTTCGAAACTCGAAATCCAACTCTGCCATTCCTCTTGTTAAAATGCGCGCGGCGCTTGCATGCGCCGTAAGCGCCGCAGGATCAATTCTATGAGAAGGCGAGCGGCATTACCAAGCAAGGCGGCCGCCTCAAACGATCCATTTTGGATGCCGACCGGAAACCTCAACGCATCGACAGTGATGTCGAAACACGCTTCGTACGAAGGGCAGCTTACCCTGGAGGCCTTCCCGAAACCTGCCCGTCGCCGAACGGCCAGTTCAGGGCATAGCCGTGGAGTCGGAGCGCCGATGATTCGCGACCATCTGGCGGAGGATCTCGAATTTGATCACCTCGAACTTGTCCCCCCACGAGTAAAGATGCCAGCACATTTCGTGGAGTCCGCAGGCGCTGAATGAGACGGTGATCGAACCGTCGTCATTCTCGACCATGGTCTGACTGGGATGAAATACGAAACGACGAGCCCGATCAGCGGCATCGGCAGAAAACCGCCAAGCAATTGGCTCAACCTCGGCGGCGTTCACAGATGAGCTGAGACCGGCCTCCGCGTGAGCCGCGAGATCGAAGCCAGGTCCGGCTAGAAACTGTTTGCAAGAGTCTCGACCGCTTGTGTTCCTGACATTGCCAGCGGCGAGCATCGGGCTGACCGCCCTGATCAACAGCGATTAGGCGACAACTCCACCCTGCTGTCAGAAAAGGACTGGCCTAGGTGTTCGAATGCGCACTACCCGTTCGAACCATCAGACGGCTCCGAGCCGCTTTCGAAGAGCAGCTCGGGATCAATTTCGAGGGCGGGAGCGATCTCCATGACTTCGCATGCCGGAAGGCGTTCCGCACCTGCTTCGAGCGCCGCAAGGGGATCATGCAACATGCCCAGTCGCCTTGCCCATTCAACGATGGTTAGGCCAGCTTCCGTCTTGCAACGTGCCAGTCTCTGGCGAATTTCTGCATCGGACCCTCGCGACTTTGTCAGCCGGTGCCGGATTGTGCGGGAGGCGCTATTGAACGTGATAGCTCGCCCGGGCTGCTTTGCTCCCAGTGCGTCTCCGCCCCTTGTTCAGATCGTAAATCCTTCGGCGCGCGCGGTGACGAGACGGCTCTTCGGCGTCTGGTCGCTCAAGGCAATTTACCGCGAGCACTCAATTTGCTGGCTTCGCAGCATTACTCACCGCATGGCCCGCCGACGATACGTCTTTTCCCGCGCCGGCGACGGTGTTGCATGCGGCGAGTGCGGCGACCGAAGCAATCATCGCCAGCATCTTGATCTTGATCATAGTGAACTCCTTCGCTGCCTAAAATGGTCAATCGCGAGATCGGTTGCATGCGCTGAGAAATTTGATGCCCAGGTATGTTCCGTGCGGTCCGAACGCATTGCCTCGCGCCTCTCTGCTACCCATGCGACTTTGCTGATGCTCCCTCGAGGAAGCGATCAAACAACCAGTGCGTGCCGATGATCGGTCGGGTCGAACGGAAGGTGGGAGCGGCGTCTGCGCAACAGTCAATGTCGGCCCCCGGTTCTGTCCGGAACCGAGCCTTTTTTCCGATCGAGGGGCTCCGGAGAAGCTGTTCCCCTGTGCGAACGGAACCGCGAGGACAAGGACACGCGGCTTGTGACGCTCTCGATCCCAACGCGCGTTGGGAGCGAAAGCGCTCCTATTCTTCCTCTTGCTGTAGCTCGGACAAATTCCCGCTGGGCGATGTCTGGTCTTTTGGCGTCTCATCAGCCAGGAGAGTCAGGCGCAATTTGCCGGCGGTCTGCCCGGCCTCAGCCAGCCCACCTCTATCATTGATCGCTCTGGCGACGGCGCCGCGCTGCGCGCTTGTTCCTCCATCGATCGAAAGGGTACGTCCAGTCGCGGTCGCCACCCAGGCGGCGAGGTCGAGCGCATCATTATCGATGATGCCCTGTCGGATCGTGACCGCGGGTAGGGGGGCGTCCAGGGGCGGCACGAGTGCTGCGCGCCATCCATCCAGGGTTTGATTGGCCCGCCGCTCCAGCGCCCGATACCCTGCCATGGTCAGGCCCGGAAGAGATGCAGCGGGGGCGCGGAGCAGACGCCGGTCATGGTCGATCCGGATGGCGGCGGGCGACGCTCCCGTGATCAATGCGAGATCGGCGACAGCCTTGTCCTGGCTGTTTTCCGTCGGTTGGTCGGAGGCGTCCGATGCCCGGGCGATCTGCGCCGCTTCGGCAGCCGCGGTTTCCCGTGAGATGGGCACCTGATCGACATGCGCATCGACGGGACGACCGAGCCGATCCCGCAACGCGAGGGTGATGGCCTGATCCGCTTTCGGCTGGTAGCGCGGTGTCAGTATCACGGCTCTGATACGAAGCGGCGAGGAACCGTGATCGATATCGATCTGGCTGAGGCGCGCACTGTCAGGGAATGCTGCCTTCACCGCGTCGCTAACCTGCCGCTGTGCGACGGCTTCGAAGGCGATCCGTTTGAGCGACGTCCCGAGCGGGATCGAGAGGATACCGAGCGCGCCGACGAAAAGCGCGAGCTGCCACCCCGTATGGGCAGGCGAAAGATGACTGCCGAAGCCAAAGACCCGCGCGACGATGGCAGCGGTCAGCGCGATGGTGACGGCGTTGGTGAAAAAGAGCAGGAGCGATCCGGAAAAGATCGTCCAGTTCGATGTCGCGATACCGAAGCCGACGACGACCAGGGGCGGCATCAGCGCGATCGCGATGGCGACCCCGACGACCGTGCCGCCGCGACCGCGGATCAGCGCGTAACCGCCTGCTATGGCGGACAGCAGCGCGACGAGCAGATCGAACAGGGTAGGCTGGGTGCGTCCCGCAATCTCGCTGGTTACCGTCTGGATGGGCGAGATCGACACGAGCAGTACGGACAGCAGGACGGCGAGCACGGATCCTGCCAGCAGGGCCGTGCCCGTGCGCCGGATCTCTGAGAAATCGAGCGTGGCGATACCGAAGCCGAGGCCGATGATCGGCATCATGAGCGGCGACAGCAGCATGGCACCGATCAGAACCGCGACCGAAGGCATCAACAGGCCCAGAAGCGAGATCGCCGCCGAAATCACGATCAGGAAGGCGTAGCGCCCGGACCACCCCGATTCCGCGGCGATCTCCTCCAGCACATGATCATGATCGACGTGCCCGATTGGGGACGGCCGCCACCAACGTCGCCCTGCCATCAAACCCTCGCTCACCGCCGCCCGCGTCACTCGTTTCTCCCTGATGGTTCAATTTCGCCACGTCATGGCGTATGACCGAACGACATACGAGCCTGGCTCGATCCCATCGCTATTACCGAAACGCCACGGCATTTCGTGATCGGTCGAGCCATTTCGTCAACATGACGGGGAGAAGAGTCTTTTGGAAACGGTCTCCCTTGTCCTGCTTCTGCTAGTCGCCGTCGTGGCAAGCTCGGCGCTTACCCGCATGTCGCCGGTCAGCGTTCCCGTGCCGCTGGTCCAGATCGCCTTTGGTGCGGTGATCGGCCTTTCCACGCACATTCGGGTCGAGCTGGATCCGGAGATCTTCTTCCTGCTTTTCCTACCACCGCTGCTATTCCTCGACGGCTGGCGCATCCCCAAGGACGAACTGCTGCGCGACAAGGCTCTCGTGCTGGAACTGGCGCTGGGGCTTGTCGTGGTGACGGTCGTCGGCATGGGTTGGCTGCTCCACATCATGATCCCGCTGATGCCGCTCGCGGTGGCCTTCGCGCTCGCCGCCGTGCTGTCACCGACCGACCCGATCGCCGTTTCCGCCATCGCTTCGCGCGTGCCGATCCCACGTCGAATGATGCACATCCTGGAAGGCGAATCGCTGTTCAACGATGCCTCCGGTCTCGTCTGCCTGCGCTTCGCGATCGCAGCCGCACTGACCGGCGAATTCTCCGCTGGAAAGGCGGCGCTCAGCTTTCTCTGGGCGGCGGGTGCGGGGATGCTGATCGGCGCTGGCGTGGCGTTCTGCGTGACGCGCGGCAAGGGCTGGATCTCTTCGCGCTACGGCGAGGATTGGGGCTCGCAGATCCTCATCAGCCTGCTCATTCCGTTTGGCGCCTATCTGCTCGCCGAGCACCTCCACGCCTCGGGGATCCTCGCGGCGGTTGCGGCGGGGGTCAGCATGACCTTCGCTGAATTCTCGATCCAGTCGCTGCCTGTCACGCGAATGCGGCGCGGATCGGTCTGGGACACGATCCAGTTCGCCGGCAACGGCATCATCTTCGTGCTCCTGGGCGAGCAGTTCCCGCAGATCGTTCACAGCGCCGCGCGCACGGTGGAGACGGCCGGGCACCAGGATCCCTGGTGGCTGATCTTCTATGTCGTGGTGGTGACGCTGGCGCTGATCGCCCTGCGCTTTGCCTGGGTGTGGGGTTCCATGCGGCTGACCCTGCTCAAGCGGCGCGAGCAGCGGCCATTTCGCAGCTCGGACCTGAGGCTGGTGTCGGCCATGTCCTTCGCCGGCGTGCGCGGCGCGATCACGCTGGCGGGTATTCTCACCTTGCCGTTGGCGATGAACGATGGCACCGCCTTCCCGGCGCGCGACCTTGCCATCTTCATCGCGGCCGGCGTGATCCTGCTGTCGCTCGTCGTCGCCAGCATCGCCCTGCCGCTTCTGCTCGAGGGACTGGAAATGCCCTCCGAAGACGCAGCTATCGAGGAGGAGGATCGCCTGCGGCTCACGCTCGCCAAGGCCGCCGTCGCCGCGATCGACAAGGCGCGGGACCGGATGGTGGCAGGCGCCGATGATACGGGCGTCTATGACCGTGCGGCCGACCGCGTCGCGGGTATCTATCAGGACCGGATCGACCTCAAGAATCGTGACGACGCAGCGGCCCGCCGTGCCCGGGAGGAAGATACGATCGATCGCCATCTTCGACTGGCGGCTTTTCGCGCGCAACGAGACCTGCTCTTTCGCATGGCGCGCCGTCGGGAGGTCGGCAGCGCTCTTGCCAGCAAGTTGACCCGCGAGCTCGATCTGATCGAGGTTCGGCTGAAAGGGTAAGGGGGCCGCACTCGAATTGCGCTCCGCACCGGCGTCAGGATCGCCGCAGGTTCAGCGGAAGAGCCATGTCCCGAGCAGTCGGTGGAAGGGGAATGTGAAGAAGCCGGCGACGAGCAGGGCGCCAATGACCATTCCATGGACCGCGCGCCGGTGCCTTGCGACATTATGATGTCGTGCCGCCCACCAGAGGACCGGAACCTGCACGAGTGTGTAGATCGACAGGAGGTGGATGATCGAGAAGCGCCCCGGTCCAGAGACGTGAATGAAAAGCGAGGTGATCGCCGTCGCGAGCATCGCGACGATCCATATCGTGCCGATCATGCGATGACGGCGGTCTCCCCGCCGTCGCAGGAGCATGACCGGCGTCAGCGCGGTTGCGACAAGGATGGTGCCGAGGTGAAGCCAGATCAGCGCCGGCACCAGCTGCCACTGGTCGCGTCCACGCATGATCGCGACGACGGCGGCTGCAAACAGGAGGACGGCGCCGGCAGACAGCACGCGATCCAGGCGCGCGGGACGGAGCAGCGCGGGGTCCGTGACCGACGCCATCAGGCTGCTTCCGCCGGCGCTTCAGCCTTATGAAACCTGGCGAACAGAAACAGGACGACGGGGGATCCGATCGTCAGTGCCAGAAGCCCTGCGAACGGCGAGATCATGCCGGCGACAAATCCTGCCCAAGCGATCGCGAGTGGCGCCCACATGGACCGGCGCAGCTGCTCGGCGTCAAGGCGTCTCGCCTCATCTATAATGGCTGCCTGTCGCAGAGCGAGGTGGATCAGCCGCATGTTCGCGAAGCCGACGATGAGCAGATAGGCGGTGTAGAAGCCGATCGAGACACGCAGCGGCGCATAGCCGCTGAGGATAGCCGTCGGGAACGGCATGAACGCGATCGCCATCAGCAACGCGAGATTGGCGCGAATCATGGCTGGGTTGGCCGCTCGGATCATCCCCATCAGGCGGTGATGCCCCATCCAGAATCGGCCGATCACAAGGAAGCTGACGACAAAGCCGATGTAGTTCGGCAGCAGGTCAAGCAACCCTTGCGCCAGCGATTGCTCTGTCGCGCCACGAATTTCGGGAAGCCGGACGTCGATGACGAGCAGGGTCATGGCGATCGCGAAGACGGCATCGGAGAAGAATGTCAGTCTCTCCAGCTTGGTCCGTTCAATGTCATCGGTCATCATGTCGCGCGTCCCCCAGGCGCTACTGACCATGTCCAATTTCCGGTGACAAGGTGCTTCAGCAGGGTTGCCATGCCGGGGACTGAGCGCGGTCCGCAGATAGTTTGGGCGGATCCGCCGCCTTGTCTGGCGGTGGCGATCATCCGGATCGACGTCGTCTGCCGCTTCTATATATCGATGCAGCGAGCATGCGACATCATCTAGCTTCCACGAGGCCTCCGGAGCTTGGCGGGGGAAAATGTCAGAGCGATGTGATTATCCGCCGCCATCTGCGCGATCTCGGCCTGGCTGCACCCGAGGTCGCGGGCGATCGACGCGACCGGCTCGCCAAGTTTGGATCGCCGTCGCACCGTATCGATAAGATCGTCCGTCCAATCGATATGCCTTGCAGCCATAAGGCCCCCATTAATGCGAACATGATTAGATTCTATTATCGAAGAGATGGCGCCAGTGAGGGAAGTGCATATACGATGATGGACGGCCTTGACTGCGAGCCGGGAGAGCCACGCTGCATGTTCACGAGCCCTTTCAGGCGGCTCCATCTTCCTTGCTTGGTGGGCGATCGTATAGGAGGCTGAGCTTCTGCCTGGGTGCCCGTCCGGCCACCGTCTCGCGTAGCCGGACGCCGCGCCCGATGCCGACGCTTGGCGCATTCTCGCCGAGCAGCTCGATACCTGCATCCTCGAGCGCGGAAACCACCTTGACGAGCGTGTCAACGACGCCCCGCACCTGACCTTCGGATGCTTCCATCCTCTGGATGGTCGGCACCGACACGCCTGAAAGCTGGGCGAGCTCCTTTTGATCGATGCCAAGCAGGCCTCGCGCCGCGCGAATTTGTGCGAGGTGATCAAACGGCGGCTCCTG
>BACX01000344.1 GCA_000333335.1 Sphingomonas-like bacterium B12
TTCACATAATTGCCCGTCGCGTTCTGCGGCGGCAGCAGCGCGAAGGCCTGCCCCGCGCCGCGCTGGATCGAATCCACGTGGCCGTCGAACACGACATCGGGGAAGGCATCGACCGAGATCGTGACCCGCTGACCGATCGCCATGTGGGTGAGCTGTGTCTCCTTGAAGTTGGCGGTCACCCAGATCTGATCCGGCACGATCGCCATCATCTGCGTGCCGGGTGACACATAGGAACCGAGATTGACGTTGCGGCTCACCACCTGTCCCGAAACCGGCGCGCGGATGTCGAGATGGCCGACCGTCACCTGCGCCGAGCGGATCTGCGCCTCGGCCGCCTGCTTCTGCGCCTCGTTCGCCTTCACCTGCTTCTGCGCGACCGCGACCTGAGCGGCTGCGTTATCGGTCGCGCGACGGGCGGCGGCGGCCTGCGCGGCGCTGCTCTTCGCGGCTTCTCGCGCCTGATCGATCTGGGAGCCGGACACGGCGGCGACATCCAGTTTCTGGAGCGCGAGATAGCGCTGGAGATCGGCGGCGGCCTTTGCGGCCTGCGCCTCCGGATCGCGCGCCTGCGCTTCCGCCTGCCGCTGCTGCGCCTGCGCGGAGACGACCTGCGCCTGCGCCTGCTGGATGCCGGCATCGGCCTGCACTGCCTGNGCTTTCGCCTGATCGAGAGAGGCAGCGGACGCATAGGGCTCGATAGTCGCCAGCAGGGTGCCGGCCTTCACGTGTCGGTTGTCGATGTCGGCTACCTGGGTCAGCTTGCCCTGCACCTCGGCGGCGATCCGCACGATGTGCGCGTCGACGAACGCGTCATCGGTGGTGGCATATTGCCGCTTGTGCAGCCAGAACAGCGTCCCGCCGACGATCAACACCACCGCGACGACGATCAGGATGATCCAGAAGATCGGCTTCTTGTAGAGCGGCGGGCCGGAGTCCTTTTCCTCCTCGTCGTCACCGCCATCATCTTCGCCGCCCTCGGAGTCGTGCGGTTTGTCCTCGTCCTCATGCTTGCCATCTTTTTGATCAGCACCTTCGCGGTCATGCTCGTCGCGATCGCTCATCCTGGCCAGCTCCCGGCACTCGGCCCTCCCGAACGCGGGCCGTCCTTTGCCGCTAGCCTGACGCGGGACCCTGCGTTTCGTTCCATGTATTCCATGCATTATCGCGGAAGCGAACGGGCGCCGCGAGGAATGCCTCCCTCAAAAAGCCGACCTACGGAAAGGCGCCCAATTTAGGTCGTTCTCGCGTATCTGAGTACTTCCCGATAGCCGACCGTCAGTTTTGTTGGAGCCTATGGACGTCGCCGCATCCGGGGCAACGCGCGCGTCGGGTGCGCCGGCCTGGACACCGCCGAATTAGGAGCGACCAGGTTTAACAGCCGTCATCGCGCTGGAGGATGACGTCCCACTCACCTTGATGGGGCGTGTCGGCCGACTTCATGGTCCCGACTGATCGGAACGGGGGGCGAATTGGTCATTTTCTCGCAGGGGTTCCATACCCATCAGTCGGCGTAGTCGGCTGAGCTTACAAATGTATCGGATCATAGGGTCCTGCGCGCAAAAGGGATTTCGTTGCCGACGTTCGATGATCATTGGGCATTTATTCGAACACCTCTCTGGGCAACCTCCGGACAAGATCGCTATGGCCGTCGACGACGCCGAGCCAGGCATGGGCTTGCGGAAGCTCAACCTCGAACATGAAGCGGCAGGCATGGGCGACGCCGATGCGGAGCGGGCTCCCGACCGGCGCCCCGACCGTTTGGTCAAGCCACAGCCAAGCTAGGACGCCGTGACCGAAAGCGCGGAGGAAGAGCGTGGCGTCGTCGAAAGCCTGCGCGCCGTTCAGCCCGCGCAGCCCGTCGACGGTTCCCGCGACGCGGTCCCAGAAGGCGGTCAGCGCGGCGGCCTGCGTTTCCAGTTCGCCGGTCGCGCGGGCCGCTGTCGCCGCGATCGCTGCGCGCAGCACTGCGAGCGGGCGGCCGTCCGAAAGCAGGATCTTGCGGCCAAGCAGATCGATCGCCTGGATGCCGGTAGTGCCCTCGTGAATGGGGTTGAGCCGGTTGTCGCGATAGAGCTGTTCAACATCAAAATCGCGCGTGTAGCCGTAGCCGCCATGCACCTGAATCGCGAGGTCGTTGGCAGCGAGCCCGAATTCGGATGGCCAGGTCTTGGCGACCGGGGTGAGCAGGGCG
>BACX01000343.1 GCA_000333335.1 Sphingomonas-like bacterium B12
ATTTCGACATCGGGGCGGCGGGCAGCGTGCAGCATAGCTGGAGCGGTGGGGCGTTCGCCTTCTCCTATGGCCCCTCGGTCGGCGTCTCGCCCGCCAAGGACGTGTGGATCACGGTCGGCTACAATATCGCCGGCTATCGCGATCACGATTTCGAGGATGCGCGCTACACCCGGCAGGGGGCGTATCTCACCATGCGCATGAAGTTCGATCAGGGATCGATCAAGGATGCCGCGCGGGCGATCCGGGGGATGATGCGATGAAGGGATGGCCGATCGCGCTGCTGGCGCTGCTCCTCTCCGCACCGGTCTTCGCGGCACCGCTGACGGTGGTGAAGAGCCTCGTGACTGTCTCCGACCCGCTGGGCGAGACAAACCCCAAGGCGATCCCTGGCGCGGTGCTGGATTACACCGTCAAGATCACCAACCCGAACGTCGGCACGGCGGCGGGCGTGGTGTTTTCCGATGCCGTGCCGGCCAATACCAAGCTCTATGTGAGCGACATCAACCTGCTGGGCGGCCCGGTTGTGTTCACCGACGGCTCGCTGCTCGGGCTGATCGGCGGGAGCGGGCTGACCTATACCTACACCAGCCTTTCGAGCAAAACCGACAGGATCGACTTCTCCAGCGATGGTGGCGCGACCTGGACCTATGTGCCGGTGCCCGATGCCAGCGGATGCGACGCGGCGGTGACCAACATCCGCGTGGCGCCGTCCGGCAGCATGAACGGCAGCAGCTATTTCTCGCTGCGGTTCAGGATCCAGGTGAAGTGACCTTCTCGATCTTCAAGCCGCGCGAGGACCGGCGGCGCGTGTCGCTCTCCGTCCGCTTGCGCATGAACCGTGACTGGGAAGATGGCCGGATCTGCAACATTTCCACGCGCGGAATGATGATCGCCAGCAGGGCGGCACCGCCACGGGGTACGGTCATCGAGGTGCGGCGCGGGCAGGCGGTCGCGATCGCATGGGTGGTGTGGAGCCAATCGGAGCATTTCGGGGTCCGGTTGCAGGATGCCATCCGCATCAGCGACTTCATCGATGCTCATCCGACCATTCCGCGCAATGCGGATGATTGTCAGGTTGTCGAACGTCGCGCCGTGCCGCGCCCATCCGCCGACGACACCCATGCGGACAGTCGCGTGCAATCCTCGGCCATCCAGTTTGCGGGAGCCATCTCGCTGGCGCTTGCTGGTGGCTGCACGGCGTTAGTCATCGTCGCTAACCTACTGGAGTCTGTGTCAGAGGCGATCGGATCGGCACTTCTCTAAGTCCGTCGGGCTGCACGTGATTGCGGAGTAAGCTGCGCGGGCTTCTTATCGTTGCGGCTGCGATCCTCCCCAATTTCCTGTATGTTCGGCATGGCCACAGACTGGTCCAGCAGTCAGGCCGACAGGAGGAGTGGGATGCCCGACAGATTGCTCGTGCGCGTTGCGCGCGCCATCCATGACAGTGACCCGCAAAGAAAATTCGATTGGGAGCGGCTCGACAGCGCGGCGCTCTCCGAACGCCTTCGGCAGGCGAGAGGCGCCGTCGCGGCCATGCGCCGTCCCACCGACGCAATGCTTCTCAAAGCTATCAAGCTCGATCCGGCCTGCAAGATCGAACATCAATGGCCTGCCATGATCGATGTCGCCTTAGCGGAAGAATGAATTGATGGAAGGCGAGAACATGGCTTCCGGTAGCAAGAATGAGATTTTTGATACGATCAAATCAAGATAACTGAGATCTCCTCCGCGTTTTCGCCTCGGCCGATCTGGCCATAGGAGAAGAACGATGGGCACTTCCGAATATGATCCGGGCGCTGGCGACCGGCAGGCTTGGAACGCAGGGCGCAAGGTCGGTGCAAAGCGAGCGCTAAAGCCGAAACAGATATGGGGCATCCGCTTCTATCTCGATCATCATCGACGGCTTCGCGATCGGGCGCTGTTCGATGTCGCGATCGATAGCAAACTTCGGGGATGCGACGTCGTCCGCCTCAAAATCGGCGATATCGTAAGCGGCGGTCAGATCCGAACGCGAGCCACCGTGACGCAAACGAAGACAGGGAGCCCCGTGCAGTTCGAGCTGCTGTCGGACGCTCGAGCCAGCTTGCTCGCCTGGTTACAGCGTCGCGGTGGTGCGTTGAGCGACTATGTTTTCCCAAGTCGCATCGATCATTCCGACCACCTCAGTACGCGGCAATACGCTCGCCTCGTCGACGAGTGGGTGACCGGCGTCGGGCTTCGGCGAGAGGACTACGGCACACACTCCCTGAGGCGAACCAAGGCGTCGATCATTTACAAGGCGACCGGAAATCTGCGGGCAGTCCAGATCTTGCTCGGCCACAGCAAGATCGAGAACACGGTCCGGTATCTCGGCGTCGATGTCGAGGATGCCCTGACTCTCGCAGAGGGCACAGAAATTTGAAGGCGTCGGCTCCTCGCCATTAGCGAGGAGCCGATCCGCTCGGCGCCCATGCCGGTCATTCTGACGCCTGCTGCGAACGCCAAGAGTCGCCATTCGTTCATTTAAAGACGCGGGGGCGATGCTGCCGCCGGTTCTATAGATCCCCGAGCGGAAGCAAGTTGCCACCCCCCGCCGAGCGCTTTGTAAAGCGAGGCCATGTCCTGCCGCAGCCGCACGTCGCTCTGGGCGAGACCATTCTGTGTTTGAAGCAGGGTCTGCTGGCCATCCAGCACCGGCGTATAGTCCGACAGGCCGACCTTGTATTGCGCCTCCACCGTGCCGAGCGCACGCTGCGCGTCGGCAACGCCGGAGCGCAGCTGATCATTGCTGGTCCGCTCCGTATCGACGCGAACCAGCGCGTCCTCGACATCGCGCAGCGCACCCAGGACAGTCTGGCGCCACGCGATATAGGCCTGCTCGCGCTCTTCCTTGTTGATAGCCACCTGGGCGCGGCGCCGGCCGAAATCGAAGATCGGGAAGCTCGCCTGTCCCTGACCGGTCAGCTGGAGCGTCTTGCCGAGAAAGAAATGGCCTAGCCACAGCCAGCTCAGCGCGTCGGACGCGGTGAGCGAGACCTTGGGATACATATCCGCCACCGCGACGCCGATCTGCGCGGTGGCGGCGGCAAGGCGGCGCTCGGCGGCGCGCACGTCCGGGCGGCGGCGGATCAGGTCGATCGGCAGGCCGGGCGGGATTTCGGGCGGCACCGGCGGCAAGGCGCGCGCTTGCGCCAGCTCGTTGACCAGTGCCTCGGGCTGCTCGCCGACCAGTACTGCCAGCGCATGCATCTGGGTGCGCGCCTGCCCCTCCAGCGGTGCCACCTGCGCCTGCGCCTGGGCGAGCTGGGTCCGCTGCCGGATCGCATTGCCCTGCGGGACGAGGCCGACCTGCGCGGTATGCTGAAGAATCGAAAGCGATTGGCCCTGACGATCGGCCTCGGCCTGTGCGATACGGGCCTGCTGCTGGTAACCGCGCATAGCGAGATAATCGCTGGCGATCTCCGCAGCGAGGCTGACGCGGGCGTCGCGCGCATCCCATTCCGCCGCCTCGGTCTGCGCCCGCGCCGCCTCGACGCCACGCCGCACGCCACCGAACAGGTCCAGCTCCCAGCTTGCATCGAACCCGGCCGAGGCGGTGGCGTAATATTTCGGGATCGAGAAAGACGATCCGCCCGGCTGGCTCCCCCGGATCTGATCAATCAGCTGATTGGCGTCCGATCCGCCGACGCGCTTGATCCTCGTATATTGGCCGTTCCCGGTCGCATCGATCTCGGGCAGGCCCTGCGCACGCGCCTGGACGATCTGCAGCCGTGCCTCACGCACCTTGGAGGCGGCGGTCTGGAGGTCGGGCGCATTCTGCAATCCGATCTCGATGAGATGCTCCAGCTCGGGATCGTGGAACGCCGTCCACCAATGCGCGAGATCGACATCGACGGCTCCCGTGGGCTGCGGCGCGGTGAAGGCGGCCGGCACCTCGGGCTTGGGCTCGTGATAGTTTGGCCCGACCGTGCAAGCGGTCATACCCAGCAAGGCGGCGAAGGCGGCGATCCGGCGCATCAATGCTCTCCCTTCGCGGGCTTCAGCAGGATCGAGAGCGGCACCATCAGGATCATCACCACCGCCAGTACATGGAAGACATCGATATAGGAGATCATCGCCGCCTGCTTGGTCGCCATCTGGTAGAGGGCCGCGAGTTGTGACTGGTCGGCATCGCCGCCCTTCGCGCCACCCAAACTCGCGCCGATCTGCTTCAGCCCCTCGACATAATTGGGATCGAGCGGGTTGAGGCTCTCGACGATGCGGCTCTGGTGAAACTGCTCGCGCTGGAGCAGCAAGGCCTGCGCGGTGGAGATGCCGATCGATCCGCCGAGGTTGCGAGCCACGTTCATCAGCGCGGATGCGTGGTTGTAGCGGTTCGGTTGAAGACCGGCATAGGCTTGCGCGTTGATCGGCACGAACAAAGCGGGGATCGCGATCGCTTGGATCAGCCGCCCCACCGCGATATGATCGAACGACACATCTGCGTTGATGCCAGTGAAATACCACATCGAGGCCGCCTGCATGAAGAAGGCCCAGCCCAGGAACCAACGGCCCTGTATCTCGCCGGACAGCGCCCCCACCAAAGGCATCGCCAGCAAGGCGGCGGCACCGCCCAACGTCAGCGCCAGCCCCGCGTCGGTGGCGGTGTAGCCGAACACCTCCTGCAGCAGCTGCGGGATCAGCTGGGTGGAGCCGTAGATGATCACGCCGACGCCGAGCATCATCACGAAGCAGATCGCGAAATTGGGAACGCCGAGCAGCTTCAGATCGACGATCGGCTCCTTCTGGTTGAGCTCCCATACTACCAGCAGCACCAGCGAGATCACCGCGATGATCGCCATCGAGGTGATGAAGCCCGATCCGAACCAGTCGTCGCGCTGGCCGCGGTCCATGAACACCTCCAGGCAACCGAGCCCCAGCGCCACCAGCGCGAAGCCGATCGCATCGACGTTCAGGCCCTTGCGGAGCTTCTTCTTGCGCTCCTTCTCCAACGCCTTGGGTTCGACGACGAGAAAATGAACGAGCACCAGCGAAATCGCGCCCACCGGCACGTTGATCAGGAAGATCCAGTGCCAGCTGATATTGTCGGTGATCCAGCCGCCGATCGACGGCCCCAGCACCGGCGCGATCACCACCACCACGCCATAGGCGGCGAACGCCATGCCGCGCTTCGACGGCGGGAATGTATCGGCGAGGAAGCTCTGCTCGGAGGGCGCGAGGCCGCCGCCGCCGATCCCCTGCAGGATACGTGAGATCACCAGGAAGCCGAGGCTCGGCGCGAGACCGCACATCAAAGAGGCGATGCTGAACAGCAGCACCGAGATCATGTAGAAGCGCTTGCGCCCGATCACGTCGCTCAGCCAACCCGAGATCGGCACGATCACGGCGTTTGCGACGAGGTAGGAGGTCAGCACCCACGTCGCCTCGTCGTGGAAACGGCCAGGCTGCCGGCGATGTGCGCTAGGCTGACAT
>BACX01000342.1 GCA_000333335.1 Sphingomonas-like bacterium B12
GAACGGCGAAGTCCGCTAGTGGGGCGCTAGCCGCCGCCCTTCGCATGTAGGATTTCGCATGACACAGGGATGGCGATGGCCACCGTCACCCCTCCCGCAGACCACCACCCAGCCCCCAAGAGCAGCCTCCGATTTCGGGCGTCATTGCTGTCAAAGTTGTCAACTTCGCCCCGCGCTCTCCCCGGCGCCCCCTCGCGGCTTGACGCGCACCGCCTCGCAGCCCAAGGGGCGCGGCCATGAGCAAGCGTGTCGTCTCGGGCATCCAGCCCACCGGAAACCTTCACCTCGGCAACTATCTGGGCGCGATCCGCAACTGGGTGCGGATGCAGGACGAGGTGGCGGCGGACGGCGGCGACTGCTTCTTCTTCCTCGCCGATCTCCACGCGATCACCGTCCATAACGATCCCAAGGAACTGGCCGGCAACGTCCGCCAGATGGCGGCCGCACTGATCGCGGCGGGGATCGACCCCGAACGCTCGACCCTGTTCAACCAGGCCGCCGTCCCCGCCCATGCGGAGCTGGCCTGGCTGCTCGCCGGCACCGCGCGGATCGGCTGGCTGAACCGGATGACCCAGTTCAAGGACAAGGCCGGCAAGAATCGCGAGGGCGCCTCGGTCGGCCTGTTCACCTATCCGGTGCTGATGGCCGCCGACGTGCTGGTCTACCGCACCACCCACGTTCCGGTGGGCGAGGACCAGAAGCAGCATCTGGAGCTGGCGCGCGACATCGCGACCAAGTTCAACCTCGATTTCGAAACCGAGCTGTTCACCCTGCCCGAGCCGATGATCCCGCCCACCGCCGCGCGGATCATGTCGCTGCGCGACGGCAATGCGAAGATGAGCAAGTCCGATCCGTCCGAGCAGAGCCGCATCCACCTGACCGACGATGCCGACACGATCGCCGCCAAGATCCGCAAGGCGAAGACCGATCCGGAGCCGCTGCCCGCCGATCCGGCCGGCCTTGCCGAGCGCCCCGAGGCGCGGAATCTCGTCAGCATCTACGCTGCGATCGCCGACGAGAGCACGGAACAGGTGCTGGCGCGATTCGCAGGGCAAGGCTTCGGCGCGTTCAAGCCGGCGCTGGCCGATCTGCTGGTCGAGACGCTGCGCCCGATCACCGCGCGCCTGGCCGAGCTGGAGCGCGACCCCACCCAGCTGGACCGCATCCTCGCCCACGGCGCCGCCAAGGCGCGTGCCGCGGCCGAGCCGGTGTTGGCAGGTGCCTATGC
>BACX01000341.1 GCA_000333335.1 Sphingomonas-like bacterium B12
CCGGTGATGCTGACACTGCTGGGAGGGATGACGGGCGGCCTGCCGGAGGGATTAAAGGCCTTCACGTCTCCAGAACTCTCGAAGACGCTGGGCTACATATCCGATCGCGTGACAGATCGGACGTATCTCATGGGCGATCAACTTACGCTCGCGGATATTCAGATGAGTTACCTGCTGGCTGCGCTTCGAAGCGCTGGGCAGCTTGAGGCGTATCCCGCTGTTGCCGCCTACCTCGGCAGGCTGGAGGAGACGCAAGGACTGACGAAGGCGATGGAGAAGGGTGGGCCGATGTCGCCCCCGGCCCGAACCTGACCGTGCCGTCCGTGAATATCACGCGGCGACCGCTGACGAGCTCGACGAGGCGGACGGGCTGCGCGGTCACGGCCACGAGATCGTCCGCTACCGCGAGGAGCGTGGCCGGTTCACTGACACCCGGCAGCTCGATGAGGTGCCCGGCCTTGCGGGCGTGCTATCG
>BACX01000340.1 GCA_000333335.1 Sphingomonas-like bacterium B12
GGGTTCGCTGGGCGGCGACGGCGTCGGCAGCGGCACAGCGCTAGGGCTTCTGGCGGGTCTGTCGCGCGCGGGCGACGCAGCCATCGATCCGCTGGTGCAGATCAAGCGCACCGTCCCCGTGGTGGCGCTGACGCCGCTGTTCATCGTCTGGTTCGGGATCGGGGAAGCGACCAAGATCGGCCTGATCGCGTTCGCCACCGCCTTCCCGGTCTATCTCAATCTGCACCAGGGTATTCGCGGAGTGGATCGCCGCCTGCTCGATGCCGCGCGCAGCTTCGGCCTCTCGCGGCTCCAGCTCGTCTGGCATGTCGTGCTGCCGGGGGCCTTGCCCTCGCTGCTGGTCGGCCTGCGTTACTCGCTGTCGGTGTCGGTGCTGATGCTGGTGATCGCCGAGCAGGTGAACGCGACCTCGGGCCTCGGCTTCCTGATCAACGACGCGCGCGAGACGATGCGGACCGACATCATCGTGGTGTGCCTGATGATCTACGCGCTGCTCGGCCTGGGCGGCGACTGGCTGGTGCGATCGATCGAGGCGCGGGCGCTCGCCTGGCGCCCGGCTCTGGTGGAGGCCTGAGACATGAGCGAAGTGCTGCGCATATCCTTTCCCGAACCGCCGGTGCGCGAGCCGGAGCCGATCGTCCGCCTGAGCGGCTTCTCCCGCCACTTCGGCGAGACGCGGGTGCTGGACGATCTCGACCTGTCGATCGCGCCCGGCGAGTTCGTGGCGCTGCTCGGCCGGTCTGGTTCGGGCAAGACGACCCTGCTGCGCACGCTGGCCGGGCTGGACGAGGCGAACGGCGCCGCCGCCGTCATCCCCGCGTCGCGCGCCACGGTGTTTCAGGATGCGCGGCTGCTGCCGTGGAAACGGGTGTGGCAGAATGTCGTGCTGGGCGTGACCGGCGAGGATCGGCGCCAGCGCGCCGAAGAGGCGCTGCGCGAAGTCGGGCTGGAGCATCGCCCCGATGCGTGGCCGCTCACCCTCTCCGGCGGCGAGGCGCAGCGCGCGTCGCTGGCGCGCGCGCTGATCCGCAAGCCGGAGTTGCTGCTGCTCGATGAGCCCTTCGCAGCGCTCGACGCGCTGACCCGTATTCGGATGCACGCGCTGGTCCTGTCCCTGTGGCGACGACACAAGCCTGCCGTGCTGCTCGTCACGCACGATGTCGAGGAAGCGATGGCGCTGGCCGATCGCATCCTGGTGCTCGATGCCGGGCGGATCGCTGCCGAGGAACGGATCGCGGCACCGCGTGGCCAGCGGGCCTCGGTGGTGCGGCCGTTGCGCGGGCGCCTGCTCGGTCATCTCGGCCTGCAGACCGACGGCGGCGTCTATGCCGATCTGATCGGGAAAGACCATTGAGCGACGCGCTCGCCCGCTGCATCCGCGGCTTTGAGGCGTTGCTAGGTCGGGCGGCGGACGAAGCTGAGATTCTCGATCGCGGGCGCGGTCTCCTCGCCGATCTGATCGCGCGCGACGACTGGTTGCCGGAGAGCCACGCCCGGCCTGATCCGGTGCGCTACCACCAGTATCTGCTCCACCGCGATGCCGATGCGCGCTTCTCGATCGTCAGCTTCGTCTGGGGGCCGGGGCAGGCGACGCCGATCCACGATCATACCGTCTGGGGTCTGGTCGGCGTGCTGCGCGGCGCCGAGATTTCGGAGCGCTTCGCCGAGACCGGGAGCGGCCTGCACTGGCTCGCGACCGATCGGCTGGAGGCCGGCGAGGTTGATGCGGTGTCGCCCAGCATCGGCGATATCCATCGCGTCGCCAATGCGCACGCCGATCGCGTGTCGATCAGCATCCACGTCTACGGCGCGGATATCGGCGCGATCGAACGCCACGTCTTCGATGCCGCTGGCAACACCAAGCCCTTCATCTCCGGCTATGCCGATCTGGAGCCCGCATGACCCTGAATGATGTGACGCCGCACGACGTGCGGCGGATGCTGCTGCTGCGCCACGAACTCGCGCTGATCGACCTGCGGACCGAAGCCGCTTTCGCGACCGGTCATCCGCTGTTCGCGGCGAATCTCGATGTCGATCGGATTACCATCGAGGCGGGTATCCGTATCCCCCGTGCCGACGTGCAGGTCATCCTCTACGACGACGGCGAGGGGCTGGTGGAAACGGCGGCCGCCAAGCTCTTAGCGCTCGGCTATCGGAATGTCCGCGCGCTGAGCGGCGGACTGGCAGGGTGGCGGGACGCGGGGTTCGAGCTGTTCGAGGACGTCAACAGCTACTCCAAGGCGTTCGGCGAACTGGTCGAGCATCGTCGCCACACGCCGTCTCTGGTGGCCGAGGATGTCGCGGCGCTGATCGAGGAGAAAGCCGACATCGCGATCCTCGATGCGCGCCGACCCGACGAATATGCGACGATGAACATTCCCGGCTCGTCGAGCGCGCCCGGCGCCGAACTAGTACTGCGCGCAGGGAGCGCCGCGCCCGATCCCGATACGACGATCATCGTCAACTGCGCGGGGCGAACCCGGTCGATCATCGGCACCCAGTCCCTGATCAACGCGGGCGTCGCCAACCGCGTGGCGGCGTTGCGCAACGGCACGATCGGCTGGACGCTCGCGGGGCAGCGGTTGGAGCATGGCTCCGCGCGTCATGCCGCGCCCGGCGACACGGATGAGGCGCGCACCCGCGCCCGTCAGGTCGCCTATCGCGCCGGGGTGCGCCGGCTGTCGCCCGACGATGCCGAGGCGTTGGCGGCCGAACCGGGGCGTACGCTCTATCGCTTCGACGTCCGCACCGCCGAGGAATATGCGGCCGGCCACATCCCCGGCTTCCGTCACTATCCGGGCGGCCAGCTGGTGCAGGAGACCGACATGGCCGCGCCGGTGCGGGGCGCCCGCATCCTGCTCGCCGACGATCTCGGCCCGCGTGCCGACATGACCGCCTCGTGGCTCGCGCAGATGGGGTGGGAGGTCTACGTCCTCGACGGCGGCTTCGACGGCCCACTGGAAACCGGCGCGGCGCCAGCCTGGCCGCCGCTCGATCCTGTACGACGCTACAAGCGGCCCTATGAGGGCACCGACAACGCGCAGGCGGCGATGCAGGCCTATCTCGACTGGGAATATGGCCTCGTCGCGCAGCTGGAGCGCGACGGCACGCACGGCTTCTTCGTAATCTGAACCAAAGGAGCAGGCCCGGCGCGAACCGGGCCTGCGACCTGTCTCATTCGGCGGCTTCGAGCACCTGTGCCGGCTCGCGCCGGTTGGTCGGGATCGGCAGGCCGAGATGGCCGCGCAGCGTGCTGTGCTCGTAATCGCGACGGAACACCCCGCGCTCCTGCAGGATCGGCACCACCTCGTTCGTGAAGCGATCGAACTGGTCGGGATGGCCGAGGTGGATGTTCAGCCCGTCGAGCGCGCGCGCCTCGAACCAGCGGACGATCTCGTTCGCCACCGTCTCCGCGGTGCCGGCGAAGGGGGTGCGCCGCTGGCCGCGGATATGCTCCACCGTCTGGCGGAGCGTCAGGCCGCGCGCGACGGCGAGGTCCGTCACCCTCTTGGCGTTGGTGTAGAAGCTGTTCTTCGCATGTTCGAGCGCGCCGGTGGGGAAGGGAGCGTCGAGATCGTACTGGCGGAAATCGTGCCAGCCGAACGAGCGGCCGAACTCGCCCAGCGCCTGATCGAAGCTCTGGTCGTGCTCGCGCGTGCGCCGCTCGATGTCGCGTGCATCCTCGTCGCTGTCGCCGACGAAGACGACCACGCCCGGCATGATCACGATCTCGTTGGGATCGCGGCCCAGCCGCGCAGCGCGGCCCTTGATGTCCTGATAGAAGGCCTGGCCCTGCTCGATCGTCGCCGAATGGGTGAAGATGCCGTCGGCGATGGTGGCGCCCAGATCGCGGCCCTGATCGGAATCGCCCGCCTGGAAGATCACCGGCTCGCCCTGCGGAGAGCGCTGGATGTTGAGCGGGCCGACCACCGAGAAGAAGCGCCCCTTGTGGTTGAGCGCGTGCAGCTTGGTCTCGTCGAGGAACTGGCCGGTCTCGCGGTTGCGGGGCAGCGCGTCGTCCTCGTAGCTGCGCCACAGGCCGCGTGCGACCTCCAGATATTCGGTCGCCCGCGCGTAGCGGGTGTCGTAGTCGTAATGCTCTTCCTTGCCGTAGTTGCCGGCCGTTCCGGCATCGCCGCTGGTCACGACGTTCCAGCCGGCGCGGCCCTTGCTGATCAGATCCAGCGAAGCGAAGCGGCGGACGAGATTGAAGGGATCGTTGTAGGAGGTGGTCGCCGTGCCGACGAGGCCGATGCGGCTCGTCGCCACCGCCAGCGCGGAGAGCAGGGTCAGCGGCTCCAGCCGGTTGAGATAATGCGGCGGCGAATCCTTGGTGATGAACTGGCTGTCGACGATGAAGACGAGGTCGAACTTCGCCGCCTCGGCCTTGCGCACCACCTCGATATACCAGTCTATATTGACGCTGGCGTCGGCCGGGATCGCCGGATCGAGCCACCGGTTGCTGTCGCCGGGGCCACCGACCCCGGTCGGCACCAGTCCGAGCTTGAGCTGTCGCTTGGTCATCGCTCTTTCTCCTGTACTTGAGCGTCAGATGCGGGTTCTGAGGGTGAAGCCGAAGGTGCGCGGCTCGCCGAGGGCGCCGTTGACGACGCCGAACTGGGTGCTCACGGCCTTGGTGTTGAAGTAATTCTTGTCGGTGAGGTTGCGGACCCAGACGGAGGCGTCCCATTTCCCGTCCGGCTTGCGCACGCCCGCATGGAGGCCGAACAGCGCGTAGCCGGGGATCCACGAGAAGGGATCGAGGTTCACCGCCGCGTAGAAGCCCGATCGGTAGCTGGCATCGCCGCCGCCATAGACGTCCACCGTGCCGGCGTGGTGCACATATTCCGCGGTTCCGGTCAGCGACCATTTCGGCGCGCCGGAGGCCGGACGGCCGGACAGGTCCACCGTGCCCTGATATGAAGTCAGATACTGTGCCGGCGCGCTGCGATAGTGGACGTAATAGGCGTCGTTATAGGTGCCGGCGGCGGTGAGCGTCAGCCCCTCGACCGGATTAGCGCGGGCATCCACCTCGACGCCGCGCGAGCGCAGCTTGCCGACATTGGTGATGTAGGCGACCACCGGCGTGACGGCGGTGTTGACGTAATTCGCCTGGTAATTGCTGTCGTCCGTCCAGAACAGGGCGAGGTTCAGTTCCGCCTTGCCGCCGAGGAAGCGGCTCTTCAGGCCGAGTTCGTAATCGTCCACCCTCTCGGGCGTGACGAAGATGTCGATGCCGTTGGCGGGCGCCACGAGGTTGATGCCCGGCGATTTGTAGCCGCGCGAATAGCTCGCATAGGCATGGACGTTCTGGCTGAGATCGTATGCGGCGATGGCGGTGCCGGACAGGTTCTTGGTGTCGCGCGAGGCGTCGTAGCTGCCGATCGGCACCAGCGCCGCGCGCCGGGCTGCGACGGCCGTCTGGATCGACGGATCGAAGCTGGAGATCGGCGCGAGGTCGCCGCCGCCATAGGCATCGTACAGGCCGGTCTTGTGCTCGTAGGTGAAGCGCAGGCCGGCCGTCACGCGGAAGCGGTCCGACGCGTTCCACGTCGCCTGGCCGTAGCCCGCATAGCTGTAGGTCGCGGGCACGACATGGGCGTAGGCGGTGAGGCCGTCGAGCGCCGCCGACGGCAAAGTGGCGGTCGCTGTGGGGGAGGCGGTGTTGGGTGTGGTCAGCCAGCCGGCGGCATCGCGGCCATAGCCCGTCACCTGCAGGTCGTTGGCCTTCTGCCAGAAGAAATAGAGGCCGCCGGTGAAATCGATGACGTGGTGGCCGTTGGAGGCGGCGCGCAGCTCCTGGCTGAACTGCTGCTGGTGGGTGACGACGATCGACTGGGTCAGCACGTTCGCGCCGATCTGGTCGCCGTCGTAATTGGGCAGCCACTTCCAGTTGCGATAGGCGGTGATCGAGGTCAGCGTGACGGGGCCGGTATCCCAGTCGGCACGGCCCTGCACGCCCCAGCTCGGCATCTTGTCATACTGGCTGGAATCGAGATCGACGCGGCGCGCGAAGGGATCGATCGCGATCGGTACGTAACCGACGTCCGCCGCGCGCCGATAGAAGCCGCGTACCTGCGTGCCGTTCGCCAGGGTCGTCGGCAGCACGCTTGCGATGCTGTAGAAGCCGACATCGCCCTTCTGGATGCTGTAATCCGCGATCAGGCGGAACTTGAAGTTGGTGGTGGGCGCATAGAGCAGGTCGAAGCGGGCGGAATGATTGTCCAGCCCGTCCCAATGCTTGTTGTCGACCGTGTTGGTGATCAGCCCGTCGCGCTGGGTACGCAGATAGCTGACGCGGAAGGCGATATCGTCGTTGATCTTGGAATCGAATGAGAGATAGCCGCGCAGGTAATTGTAGTTGCCATAGCTCAGTTCCGCCTTCGCCTCGGGCGTGAAGGTCGGCTCCTTCGTCTTGATGTCGATCGCGCCGGCGACGGTGTTCTTGCCGAACAGCGTCCCCTGCGGCCCGCGCAGGAGCTGGATGGAATCGATGTCGATCAGGTCGGTGATCACCGATCCGGTGCGCGGGCGGTAGACGCCGTCGACATAGAGGCCGACGCCCTGTTCCAGCCCGTCGTTCGTGCCGCCCGCATTGGTGCCGATGCCGCGGATGGTGATCGTCTGGTTGCGGCCGCTGATCCCCTGGATGTTGAGGCCGGGCAATTGCTGCACCACCTGCTTCAGGTTGAAGGCGCCCTGTTTGGCGATCTGCTCGGCCGGTAGCGCGGTGATGCTGATCGGCACCTTCTGGGCGCTTTCCTTGCGGTAGCGCGCGGTGACGGTGATTTCCTCCACCTGCGTGGCAGCGGTGGCTGCAGCCGCCTGGGCGGGCATGGCCACCGGGAAAACGCCTGTCGCCGTTCCCGCCAGAAGCAGAGCCGGATAGGTCATCCGTGAAATCGAACCGGTCTTCAGCATGATCCCCCCTTGGAAGGTTAGGGATTTTGGCTATCGGATCGGATCAAGCAGACAAACAAAGTCTTTTTGGATCGCCCGATAGATACTTTGCTTATTATGATTTGTATTTGAATATGATCGATGTTCATTATTGATGAGCGAGATATGATTATGAGAAACTGTCATCGAATCCTGATTTAACGTCGATATGGTGATCGATGAGTCCGGCGCGCGCGTAACGGTCCGCCGTCTTCTGCTGGTCGGCGATCAGCGCGGCGTCGATGCCGGACGGCAGGCGCCGCGTCCGTGCTGTCACGGTCTGCCAGACATCGACGGGAATACCGGTCTCCCGGTTGAGCAAACGCGCATAGTCGTCCGGGTGCGACGCCGCCCAGTCCCACCCCTGGTAGAGGCGGCGCTTGTAGTCGGCGAGCAGCGGGCGCTTGCCGGCGATCGCGGGATCGCTGCCGAACAGCAGGGCGTAGGACGGCACCAGACCCGGCTCGCAGATCAGGCGCGCGCCCTGTTTCTCGGCGATGGTCGCGTTCGGATCCCAGATCGCCCAGCCGTCCACCGATCCGCCGAGCAAGGCGGCGTTGCCGTCCTGCGGGGAGAGGAAGGCGAACTGCACGGCATCGAGCGGGCGGCCCTGCGCCTCCAGCGCGGCGAGGATGAAATTGTGGCCGATCGATCCCTTGGGGGTGGCGATCCGCTTGCCGGCGATGTCCTTCAGCGAGTGGATGGCGGAATCGCGCCGCACCACCAGGATCGGGCCGGGGCCTTCATATTTCTGCGCGCCGATCGCCTTCAGCGCGGCGCCGGTGCCGATCGAGAAGATGAAGGCCGCGTCGCCGCCGATGCCTGTGTCGATCGCGCCGGCGTTGAGCGCCTCCAGCAGCGGCGCGGCATTGGGGAAGGATGACCATTCGATATGGTAGGGCAGGCGATCGAGGTTGTGCGACGCCTCCAGCACGACCTTGGAGCCGCCTTTCTGGTCGCCGGCGAGTAGTGTGCCGCCACCGCCGCCAGCCCGGCCGCAGGCGGCGACCAGCGCGCCCAGGCCGAGGCCGAGCGCGCCGCGGCGGCCGATCCCGCCCGATCCGCTCATGCCGCGATATCCCGTGCCAGTGCGGCATCGACGGCCGCGAGGATCTCGTCCGCCTCGGGTCGGTCGAGCCAGTCGGGGCTGACGGTCACGGCGCGCACGATGCCCCGGCCATCGACCAGCAGCGCGGTGGGCTGCGGCAGTTCCCACGATCCGGTCCCGGTGATCTCGCCGGGCCAGCCGGGCGGCGGCGGATCGGGCTGGTCGTCGGGCGCGAAGAGGATGCCGATCGCGCGGGCCAGCCCGCCGCCTTCGTCGCTTAGGACCGGGAAGGGCAGGTCGAAGCGCGAGCGGATCGTGCGCAGCCGCTCGGGAACCTGCGGGCTGATCGCCAGCGTCGCGATGCCCCGGCGCTCCAATTCCGGCCACAGGGTCCGCGCATAATATGGCAGCGCGATGCTGCAGGCCGGACATTCGGCATAGCGGAAGAAGAGCAGCAGCTGCGGATGGCCACCCAGATCGGGAAGCGCCACGGCGCCGCCATCCAGATCCTTCAGCAGCTTGGGCGGCAGCGGCGAGCCCGGCTGGATCACGGCGGCGGGATCGAAACGATCGACCAGTTGCCGGCGCTGCGCCACGTTGCGCGCGAGCTGGTCCGCCGGCCAGTTTCGCTCGCGCTCCGCGATGAGCGCGCCGAACAGGGTGGACAGGCTTTTGGACATCCTCGGCTCCTTGGGCAATCGGGCAGGCAGGCTAGAGGCGGCGGCCGGTATCGGACAAATGAGATCGGGCGCGCCCGCATCAGCATCGCTCATGAGCTGGCCTCAGATCGCGCCGACCACTTCGGCCGCGAGCTGCGCCAGCTTCGCGGCGGGCCGACCGAGATCGCTCTGCTTGCGCACGACGCAGGCGACGTCCGGCAGCGAGGGCAGTTCGTTGCTCTCCAGCGCCGCGCCCTCCGGAAACAGCAGGCGGGGACTCTAGAGGATCCCCGGGACCGAGCT
>BACX01000339.1 GCA_000333335.1 Sphingomonas-like bacterium B12
GCCCGAGAGGTGGCACATGCCAAGGCGGATGGCGCGACCAAGAACGTCACGATCTTCGCGGACGCGATGGGGCCGAACTTCGATCTCGAAAAGCTGCCCGCCACCAAGGCGCTGTTCCATACGGTGCGCGAGGAGGAGAAATCCGCGGTGGACCGCGCCAAGGATCATTTCCGGCGCAACCGCCCCTGGATCACCGATCCGTCGCTCAACTCCTGCGCGAAGGACGATGAGCCGCAGAGCAGCTATCCCAGCGGCCACACCACGATGGGCTATTCGATGGCCGCGATCCTCGCCCGGCTGGCGCCTTCCAAGGCTCCGGCGATCATGGCTCGCGCGGCGGATTACGCACACAGTCGCCTCGTCTGCGAGGTTCACTTCCCCGGAGACGTCGTCGCCGGGCAGGCGTTCGGGATGATCATCGCCGATCGGCTGATGGAGCAGCCCGCCTTCCGCGCTCAGTTCGATGCGGCGCGGATGGAGCTTGCCAAGGCTGGGTTCGCCTCCTGAGCTGCTGCGATCGGGGTAGCGTCGAGCGCTCGACGCTATTCCCTATCGTCAGACCCGGAAATATCCTCGCTTCGGCGCGACGGGGTGGCGAGGCCGATTGACCGGCGGTGTTTTGCTGCCGATCATTTCGGTCACGGCCATAATGGCCCGGACGGAGATGAGCGATGATCGAGAGCATCCTTCTCGTTGGTGGCCCGCTCGATGGCCAGAAGCGCGGCTGCGATGGCGGCGATGTCCTGTTCCTGCCGTCGATCGGGCGTGGCCTGCGCCGGCTGGTCTATCGGCGCGCCCATGCCGAATCGAAGTTCTTTCATTTCCTGTCCGATCAGGGCGCGTAAACGCGCACCCGCCATCGCGATCTGACGCGATGGCGGGTGCACCTCCTTACGCCTGCCGGGATCAATGGCCCTTGGCGGCTTGGATCGAGACGTTCACCTTCACGGCCGCCGCGACGGCGTCGGTGCCCGCGAACTGGCCCTGGCCGACGCCGAACCAGCGGCGATCGATCGTCACGCTGCCGCGCATCTGGGCGGCATTGCCCTTGATGACGAGCTGGAAGGGCATGACGAGCGGGCGGGTCACTCCCCGGATGTTGAGCGTGCCGATCGCCTGAAACTGGCCGTTGCCAAGGCTCTTGAAGCTCTTGGCCGAGAAGGTGGCGCGCGGGAAGGCGGCGGTGTTGAACCAGTCGGGCGTTGGCAGCGATTCGTCGCGCGTCTGGTCGCCGGTTGTGGCAGAACCGGTGTCGATCACCGCAGTCACGCTCGATCCGGCGAGATTGGCGGGATCGAAGGCGATGCGCGCGTCGAACCGGCGGAAGCCGCCGTCGATGGCCTGGCCGTTCATGCTCGCCTGGAAACCGACCTGCGAATGGGCCTTGTCGACGATCCACGGTGTGGCCGGCGCGGCGAGCGCGGGCGCCGCGACCAAGGCGGTGAGGGCAAAAGCGGACAACATCATACGCATGGCTTACTTCTCCGAGGAAAGGGAAGGCGTGGCGCTAAGGCCCGGCACCATCCGGCCGAGCACGCCGTCGCGCGTGAGGAACTGATGCTTGAGCGCCGCCGCGACGTGCAGGACGATCAGTGCCGCGCCGCCGAAGGCGATATATTCGTGGATGTCGCCGCTCACCGCCTCGACCGTCTTCTTCGAATCCGCCGGCAGGCTGTGCAGGAAGCCGATGTGCGGCCAGGGAATGTGATGCCAGAGCAGGGTCGGGATGTTCCAGGGGCTGACCGAGACCATCGCCCAGCCGGTCAGCGGCATGCCGATCATCATGCCGTAGAAGAGCCAGTGGGTGCCGTGCGCCGCCGCTTTCTCCCACGAGCGCATGCCGGCGGGCAAGGGAGGCGCGGGGTGAGTGAGGCGCCACAGCAGGCGGGCGACGCTCAGCAGCAGGACGGTGATCCCCACCGACTTGTGGAGCTGAAACATGTCGAACTGCGACAGGCCCTTCAGGAATCCCATTCGCCAGCCCAAAAACAAGTTGAGGAGGATCAGCGCGGCGATGCTCCAATGGAGCAGGATCGCGATCGCGGAATAGCGATGCTGGGAACGCATTGGAGGGAATCCTGTCTGGAACGGGCGGCGAGGAGTGGCATAGGTCGCAGGCTCGTTTCTTTCTTTCCATCCGCATAAAATCGAAGCGGCTGTTCGACAGGATAGAAAAGCTGGTCGGGGCCGACCCGGCGCAATCTCGGGCGATTGGGTCAACTCATGAACATGGAGCATAGGTTCAAGTCATCGATCACCCCTAATGAGTCATGAGCGAAGGGCCTATCTGCGACCCTCGAACGGCAGCGAGGATTGTGACATGGAAAAGCGTTTGCTTGGCAAGGAAGGCCTTGAGGTCTCGGCGATCGGCTTCGGCTGCATGGGGCTGAACTTCAGCTACGGCCATGCCCTGAGCGATGGGGACAGTGTGGCGCTGATCCGCGAGGCCGTCGACCGCGGCGTCACCTTCTTCGATACCGCCGAGGTCTACGGCCCCTACACCAACGAGAAGATCGTCGGCGAGGCGCTGGCGCCGGTGCGCGACAAGGTGGTGATCGCCACCAAATTCGGTTTCAACATTCAGGACGGCAAGATGGCCGGCCTCGACAGCCGGCCCGAGCAGATTCGCAAGGTGTGCGAGGCGTCGCTCAAGAGCCTCAGGACCGACGTGATCGATCTGTTCTATCAGCATCGCGTCGATACCAATGTGCCGATCGAGGATGTCGCGGGCACCGTCCGCGATCTGATCGCGGAGGGCAAGGTCAAGCATTTCGGCCTGTCCGAGCCGAGCGCCGCGACCGCGCGCAAGGCGCACGCCGTCCAGCCGGTCGCCGCGCTGCAGAACGAATATTCTCTGTGGAGCCGTGGCGTCGAAACCAACGGCATTCTTGCCGCCTGCGATGAACTCGGCATCGGCCTTGTCCCCTACAGCCCGCTCGGCAAGGGCTTCCTGACCGGCGCGATGGGCAAGGACAGCAAACTCGCCGAGAATGATTTCCGCAAGCTGCTGCCGCGCTTCACGCCGGAAGCGATGGCGAAGAACCAGGCCCTGCTCGATCGGATCAAGGAGATTGCGGACGGCAAGGGTGCGACCATGGCGCAGATCGCGCTCGCCTGGCTCTTGGCGCAGCGCCCCTCGATCGTGCCCATTCCCGGCACCACCAAGCTGCATCGCCTCGAGGAGAATCTCGCTGCGGCGGATGTCGAACTGACTGCCGACGATCTCGCCGCGATCGGCAAGGCGCTCGCCGGGATCGACATCGAGGGCAACCGCTACCCGGCGCATCTCGAAGCCACGACGGGCAACTGAATGCTCAACCGCGTATCCGTCGTTCGATCTGTGCGGCGGATGCGCGGGATGGCGGGCATCAATATGGGATCGGGAGCATAAGATCGCCCGGTCTTATGCTATCGGTTCATGGATGAAGCGGGAACATCTGTCCGAGCTGGCTGCCTTCGTCGTGGTGGCAGAGGAGCGCAACTTCACCCGCGCCGCGGCCAAGCTCGGCACATCCCAATCGGCGCTCAGCCATGGCATGAAGCGGCTGGAAGAGCGTCTCGGCGTCAGGCTGCTCACCCGGACGACGCGCAAGGTGGCCCCGACCGATGCCGGCGAGCGTCTGCTCGGCACTCTGCGTCCGGCGCTGGAAAGTATCGAGGAGCAGCTTGCCGGGCTCAGCGAATTTCGGGAGAAGCCCGCTGGGACCGTCCGGATCACCACCTCCCGACACGCCGCCAAGACGGTTCTCTGGCCGGCGATCGAGCGGTTGCTGCCGTATTATCCGGACATCCATGTCGAACTGAGCATCGATTCCTCGTTCACCGATATCGTCGGCGATCGCTTCGATGCCGGCGTGCGGCTGGGCGAGGCGGTGGCCAAGGACATGATCGCGGTCCGCGTCGGCCCGGATCTTCGGATGATGATCGTGGGTTCGCCTGCCTATCTCGCTGCGCATGGGCTTCCACGGACGCCGCAGGATCTTTCGGCGCATCGCTGCATCAATCTGCGGCTGAACACCGCCGGCGGCCTCTATGCCTGGGAACTGGAGCGGGACGGTCGCGAAACGAAGGTCCGGGTCGAAGGACAGCTCGCCTTCAACGATACCGACATGATCATGACGGCGGCCGAAGCCGGGATGGGCCTGGGCTTCCTGATGGAGGATCAGGTGCACGATGCGATCGCCGCGGGGCGGCTGGTGGCCGTGATGGAGGAGTGGTGCCCGCATTTTCCGGGCTACCATCTCTATTATCCCAGCCGCCGGCAGGTCTCGCCCGCCTTCCGCATCCTTGTCGATATGTTGCGCGATCAGGCCGCCCACCGGTAGCCGCCATGCCCGCCCGTTGGGCTGCGAAGCCTTCCGGCAGAACATAAAACTTGCGGTGACCCAAACTTTCGTTGGGTCGCATTCGCGCGGCGCGAATCGCCGCTCGGC
>BACX01000338.1 GCA_000333335.1 Sphingomonas-like bacterium B12
GCGGAGTGCGGCGAACCGGGCGCCTCGGGATCCATCACCGGATCGGGGCGGTAGGCGGTGACGACCTTGCCGTGCCATTCGCTCTCGCGGATCGCGCGATGATGGTCGAGCGGATCGAGCGGGCTTTCGGTTGTGGCGATCAGCTCGATGCCGAAGCGTTCGTAGAGTGCGCGGGGGCGGAAGGCGTCGGTTTTCAGCGCGGCGTCGATCGTATCGTAATAGAGATCGGCGCTGGCTTCCTCCAGTCGCACCGTGAGGCCAAACACCTCGGCGAACACCCAGTCCAGCCACAGGCGCGAGGGCGTGCCCCGGAACAGGTGGTAATGGCGCGCGAACAGACGCCACGCGGCACGCGGATCGGTTTCGTGCGGGGTGCCGTCGCGGGTGGGGACGCCCAGCGCCGAAAGTGCGATGCCCTGGCTGGAGAGCATCCGCAGCACGTAGTGATCGGGGACGATCAGCAACTCGGTCGGGTTGGTGAAGGGTGCGTTGGTGGCGAACCACGCCGGATCGGTGTGGCCGTGCGGGCTGACGATCGGCAGGCCCTTGATACCCTCGTAGATCGATCGGGCGGTGGCGCGCGTGGCGGGGTCGGCAGGGAAGAGCCGGTCCGGATGCAGGGTCAAAGGGGTCATGCGAGCTGCTCCGGATCGACGGGCGTGTAGCGCGGCACCAGCAGGTGGATCACGCCCAATGCGACGACATAGGCAAGGGCGGCAACCACGAAGATCGGCTGGTAGCTGCCGAGCGTGGCGAGAATGGCGCCGGCGAACTTGGCCATCAGCATCCCGCCGAGCGCGCCGGCCAGTCCGCCCAGCCCGATCACCGAACCCGACTGGCCGCGCGGGAAGAGATCGCCCGGCAAGGCGAAGACGTTGGCGGAAAAGCCCTGGTGGCAGGCGCAGGCGAGGCCGATCAGCAGCACCGCCCACCACATGCCCGGCGCATGAGTGGCGAACGCGATCGGCAGCGCGAACAATGCGCAGACGCCCATCGCCGTTTTGCGGGCGCGGTTGGTGGTCCAGCCCCGGCCCAGCCAGCGCGAGGAGAGCCAGCCGCCCGCCACTGATCCGACGTCCGCCAGCACATAGACGGCGACTAGCGGCGGCCCGAAATCGAGCATCTTGATGCCATACTGCCGGTTGAAGAAATCGGGCAGCCAGAACAGGAAGGTCCACCACACCGGATCGATCAGGAAGCGCCCCGCCATATAGGCCCAGGTCTGGCGCAGGCCGAGCAGGGTGCGCCATGGCACCGGGCGCTGCGCCTCGGTCGGCTCGCTCTCGATCCAGGCGAGTTCTTCCGGCGTCACGCGCGGTTGGCGGCGGGGCGACCGGTAGAAGGCCAGCCACGCCGCCAGCCAGATCAGCGTCAGCGCGCCGGTCGCGACAAAGGCCATGCGCCAGCCGAAGGCGACCGCGATCAACGGCACGATCAGCGGCGTCACGATCGCGCCGACGTTCGATCCGGCGTTGAAGATGCCGATCGCCAGCGCCCGCTCACGCCGGGGAAACCACTCGCCGATCGCGGCCAGCGCCGCCGGGAAGGCACCCGCCTCGCCGATCGCCAGCGGCACGCGCGCGATCAGCATGCCGGTGGTCGAGGTGAAGAGCGCGTGGGCGACGTGCCCGATCGTCCACAACGTCACCGAGATCGCGTAGCCGATCCGCGCGCCGACCCGATCGACCAGCCGCCCGAACAGCACATAGGCGATGCCGTAGGCGCCCTGGAACCAGATGGCGAGATCGGCATAGCCCGTCTCGCTCCAGCCGTAGCGCGCCTGCAGCGTGGGCTTCAGCACCGGCAGCACCAGCCGGTCGACATAGCTCAGCACCACGGCGGCGAAGAGCAGCCCGCAGACGATCCAGCGGATGCGTCCGGCGGGCTTGGGCGAGGCGTTCACTGGCGTCACCAGTTGAACATCGTCCCGTCTTCCAGGCGGTTCACCGGCAGGAAGGCGCGCTTATATTCGTATTTCGCGGCCAGATCCTCGTCGATCTCGACGCCGAGGCCGGGCTTGTCGCCGGGGTGCATCATGCCGCGATCGAAGGTGTAAGCGTGCGGGAAGACGGCATCTGTCTCGGGCGTGTGGCGCATATATTCCTGCACGCCGAAATTGGGCACCGACAGATCGAAATGCAGCGCCGCTGCCATGCAGACCGGCGAGAGATCGGTAGCACCATGGCAGCCGGTGCGGACATTGTGCATGTCGGCGAAGCTCGCGATCCGGCGCAGGTGGGTGATGCCGCCAGCATGGACCACGGTCGCGCGGATATAGTCGATCAGCTGCTCCTCGATCAGCTGTTTGCAGTCCCACACCGAGCTGAAGATCTCGCCGACCGCAAGCGGCGTGGTGGTGTGCTGGCGGATCAGGCGGAAGTTGGCCTGGTTCTCGGCCGGCACCGCATCTTCCAGCCAGAAGGGGCGGAAGGGTTCCAGATCCTTGCCCAGTCGCGCCGCCTCGATCGGGGTGAGGCGGTGGTGCGCGTCGTGAAGCAGATGCACGTCCCAGCCCAGCGCCTCGCGCGCCTTCTCGAACAGCGGCGGCACGGAGCGGAGATATTTCTCGGTCGACCAGACATTCTCGGTCGGCAGATCGGCGTCGGCGGGTTCGTAGAAATAGCGGTCCTTGGAGACGCCGTAGGTGGAGGCGAGGCCCGGCACGCCGGACTGCAGGCGGATCGCCTTATAGCCCTCCGACTGGTAGATCAGCGCCGCTTCGATCGTTTCCTCCAGCGTCGCGCCATTGGCGTGGCCGTAGACCATCACGCCTTCGCGCGCCGCGCCGCCGAGCAGCTGATAGACCGGGAGGCCCGCCACCTTGCCCTTGATGTCCCACAAGGCGGTATCGACGGCGGCGATCGCGCTCATCGTCACCGGGCCGCGCCGCCAGTAGGCGCCCTTGTAGAGGAACTGCCAGATATCCTCGATCCGGTGCGCGTCGCGGCCGATCAGGCAGGGGATGACGTGATCGGTGAGATAGCTCGCCACCGCCAGCTCGCGCCCGTTGAGCGTGGCGTCGCCCAAGCCGTAAATGCCCTCGTCGGTCTCGATCTTGAGCGTGACGAAATTGCGGCCGGGGCTGGTGACGATGACCTTGGCGCCGGTGATCCTGGGCATGAACGCACTCCGTAGGGCAGAAGAAAAAATGGCGACGGCGGAAGGGGGCGCCGTCGCCGAGGAGGAGGACTAGAAGGTGTAGGAGGCGCGAACCCCGGCATAACGGCGGAAATCGCGCGGCAGGTAGGATTGGATCGCCAGCGCGCCGGCATAGCTGCCCGACGAGTTGGTGAGGTTCTCGTAATAATGCTTGTCGAACAGGTTGTTGACGAAGGCCATCACCTCGTAATGGCGATCCGGCTGGCGGATGCCGATCGAGAGGTTGGCGATGCCGTAGCCCTTCTGCACGGTCGAGGGATCCTCGCTCAGCGAATAATTGACCTTGCTCTGGTACGTATAGGCGCCGGTGATCACGCCCTGGAAGGGCAATGATCCGAGATCGTGGACATAATCGAAATTGGCCGTGAGTTTCCACTTCGGCGCCTGCGGGGGACGCGTGCCGGAGAGGTTCTGATAGGCCGGACGGCCGTTCGCGGCGGGGAAACAGCCCTGCGCTGCGGTCTGGTTGGTATAGCATTGCGCGTCGGGGAAATCGGTGATCTTGGCGTCGAGATAGGCGACCGATCCGCCCAGCGTGAAGTCCCGCGTCACTCGCGCCGAACTCTCCACCTCGACGCCGCGCGTGCGCAGCCGGCCGACATTGGTGAGGCGGTAGTTGAAGGTGCCG
This sequence comes from Sphingomonas-like bacterium B12, assembly GCA_000333335.1. Lineage (GTDB taxonomy): Bacteria > Pseudomonadota > Alphaproteobacteria > Sphingomonadales > Sphingomonadaceae > Solisphingomonas. The sequence continues at coordinate 3,788 of BACX01000338.1, forward strand.
TCGGCGAGGTTCTCGATGCCCTGCGCCTGGAAATTCTTGTAGTGGGTGTCGAACAGGGTGACGTTCAGCGTCACCCGCTTGTCGAGGAACTGGGTGCGCGCGCCGATTTCCCAGTCGCGGGAGGTTTCGGGCTTCACCGGGGTCGTGCGGTTGATGTTGAAGCCGGTCGAAAGATCGTAGGTCTCGCCCTTGTGGCCGGTCGCATAGGTGGCGAACAGCATCACGTTGCTGCCGACATGCTGCTGGATGCCGAGCTTGTAGGTACCGAAGCTGTCGCCGTCGCTGCCTGCATAGAAATTCGGCGCGTTGATGTAGTCGTGGAAGGTGTATTCCACCTTCTCGTGGCTGTAGCGGCCGCCCGCGATCAGGGTGGTGTGCGGCAGGATGTCGTATTCCAGCTGGCCGAAGCCCGCCGTCAGGATCGATTCCGCCGTCGCATCCCAGCGGGCGAGCGAATAATAGGGCCCGCGCGTGAAATTGCGGCTGTAGCTCACGTCGGCGTAGAACAGGCCGAGCGTGTAGCGGAAGCGGTCATGCCCCGGCGAGACGAGACGCAGCTCCTGCGTCCACTGCTGCGATCCGAAGGTGCCGAACTGTCTGTTGTCGATCGTCGGAATCGCCGACTCGTCCTGGTCCAGCGTGTCCTTCATGTGGAACTTGTCGTGGCTGGTGATCGACAGCAGGGTCAGCCCGCCGAAATCGTAAGCGATCTTCAGCGACTGGGCGAGATCGTGATAGCGCGTGCCGGTGGTGAAGTCGTTGTCGACGTCGCGGTTGTTCGGGCCGACGGTGACGCCCGGCGCCCACACCGACTGCGGATAGGCGGGGTTGCCGCGCAGCAGCGCGCCGTCCGCCACCTCGATGAAGGGGCGGCCGGTGGTGGTGCGGCCGTTGATGTAATCGAGCCCGGCGGTGATCGTCAGCCGATCGGTCGGCTCCCACTGCAGCTTGTTGCGGGTGGAGAAGATGCGGCGGCCATTCACCTTGTCGCCATCGGCGAGGTTGTGCACGTTGCCGTCATACTTGTCGTAGTTGAACGTGCTGCGGAAGCCGAGATTCTGGGTGAGCGGCCCGGAGACCATCGCCTGTCCCTGCCACTCGTCGTCGGTGGTGGCGAGGCCGGTGACCTTGGCGGTGAAAGTCTTGCTCGGCCCCGGCGTCACGATGTTGATCAGGCCGGCCGAGGCGGACTTGCCGTAGAGCGTGCTCTGCGGGCCGCGCAGAACCTCGATGCGCTCGATGTCCGAAAGATCGGCGAAGGCTCGCGCCTGGAAGGAGATCGGCACGTCGTCCACCACCACCGCGACGCTCGGCTCGACGCCGATCGAGTAAGCGAAGGTGCCGACGCCGCGGATCGAGACCGAGGCATTGACCGGATTTTCGGCCGGGCGGACGACCAGCGACGGCGCCACGCGGTTGAGATCGGCGAAGGCGCGCACGCCGTTGGTCTGCAGCTGCGCGCTGCTCACCGCCTGCACGGCGAGCGGCACGTTCTGCAGGTTCTCGGCGCGCTTCTGGGCGGTGACGACGATCTCGCCGGGGGCGGGCTCGGCGGCGGCCGAGGCATCGGCCGGCTGCGCCTGGGCCAGCGCGGCGGACGTAAGCGTGGCCATGGCTACCCCCGCGAGGAGGCCGCTTGCGATCGTGCCGGGGTGAAATTTTGCCATCGTCATCCTTCCTGATGTCCTGACCACTTATGTGGCCTTATCGAGAATCGGCCTTACCAATATGTCCGACCGCTTGCAAGGGATTGGCTGAGCGGTCTGGAGCGGAGGTTCCGGCCTCGCAGAACTGTCTTGCCGGAATTGGTCAGGCCGGATAACAGGATGTCATGAGCAAGTCGGATAGCGCGCGCCTGTACGAGCGTGTCGCGCACGATATCAGCGAGAAGATCGCAGCCGGCGACTATGTCGTGGGGCAACGCCTGCCGGCCGAGCGTCATCTGGCGCAGGCCTATGAGGTGTCCCGCCCCACCGTTCGCGAGGCGATCATCGCGCTGGAGCTGGACGGGCTGGTCGAGGTCCGGCAGGGGTCAGGTGTCTATGTCACCGCCAGCATGCCCAAGGGTGGTCATGCCGGCGAGACCGATATCGGTCCGTTCGAACTGCTCGAAGCACGCCGCGCCATCGAAGGCGAGGCCTGCGCACTCGCCGCCGCGCGCATCAGTAACGCCGAGCTGGCCGAACTGGAGGCACTGGTCGACGGGATGCTATCCGCCGACGTGGCCGAATCCGAGGATGCGGACCGCCGCTTCCATGTCGCGATCGCGCGCGCGACCCAGAACAGCGCCATGGTCGCCACGGTCGAGATGCTGTGGGAGGCGCGGGCCCGCTCGCCGCAATATCGCCTGCTGAGCGACAAGGCGCACGGCGCCGGCGTCACGCCACGCCGTGACGAGCATGCCGTGATCCTCGATGCGCTGCGCACGCGCGATCCGGAGACGGCACGCTCTGCGATGCGCAACCATCTGAGCAACGTTCTGGAATCCATCCTGGCGGCGACCGAGGTGCACGAGCTGGAACAGGCCCGTGCCCGCGTTGCCGCTCATCGCAAGCGTTACGTGGCCTGACCAACGGCCGGGCATCGGGAGAGGACAAGATGGCTGAAACGACTGCAACGCCCGCCCGGGCGATCGATCTCACGCGCCGCCAGATGTTCGGCGCGGCGGGCGCCGCCGTGGCGCTGGCGAGTGCGCCGGCCGCATCCGCGGGGGCGGTCACCCCCGCCATTCCCGCCTCGAAGCCCGGCGATCCGCGCTTCACCCCGCTCTATCCGCGCGAGAGCGCGACGCGATCGGTGCGCGATCTCTCCGGCCTGTGGCGTTTCCGGCTCGATCCCAAGGATATCGGTGAAAGCCAGCGCTGGTTCGACGGGCTGCGCGAGGCGCGTCGCATCCCGGTGCCATGCAGCTGGAACGACCTGTTCGACGATGCCGCGAACTATTTCGGTGCCGCCTGGTACGAGACCGAATTCCAGCTCGATCCGGCGTGGCACGGGCGGCGGGTGCACCTGCGCTTCGGCTCGGCGGTCTATCGTGCGAAGGTATGGCTGAACGGCGTCGCGATCGGCGAGCATCTCGGCGGCCACCTGCCGTTCGCCTTCGACGTTACGGGACAGGCGCGCGCCGACGGCCCCAATCGCCTCACCGTGATGGTGGAGAACAAGCTGCGGCTCGATCGCGTGCCGGCGATCCCCGATCCCGACACCACGCACCTCTACCAAGAGGATTTTCCGCAGACCTCCTACGACTTCTTCCCCTATTCGGGCCTGCACCGGCCGGTCTGGCTGCACAGCACGCCGGACAATCATATCGAGGATGTCCGCGTCACCACGTCGCGCACCGGCACGACGGGGCTGGTCGAGGTCGCGGTGCGGGCGAGCGGCGGCTGGTCCGGTCCTGCGACGCTGGAGATCGCCACCGACGGCGGCCCGATCCGCCAGCCGCTCGTGATCCGCGACGGCGCCGGCACCGCGACGGTCCGCGTGCCCGCCGCGCGGCTCTGGTCGCCCGAACACCCGAACCTCTACACGCTCACCGTCCGTCTCGGCGACGCCACGCCGATCGACGAATATGCGCTGAAGATCGGCATCCGCACGATCGCGGTGCAGGGTGATCGCGTCCTGCTCAACGGTGAGCCGGTCCACCTGCGCGGCTTCGGCAAGCACGAGGATTTCTTCCTCCATGGCCGCGGGCTGGACCTGCCCGTCATCATCCGCGATTTCGAACTGCTCAAGTGGATCGGCGCGAACAGCTTCCGCACCTCGCATTACCCCTATTCGGAGGAGGCGATGATGCTGGCCGACGAATATGGCTTCCTCGTCATCGGCGAGACGCCGGCCGTCAGCCTCACCTTCTCGGACCGAGCGGAGATCATCGAGGCGCGCCGCGTGCAGCTTCGCGCCGATATCGAGGATCTGATTTCGCGCGACAAGAACCATCCGTGCGTCATCCTGTGGTCGATGGCCAACGAGTCGCTGACCAAGCCCTTCCACACCGCCGATCCGGTGCCGGCGGATTCGGTCGCCAAGGGCACGCGCTTCTTCGCCGACATCTTCGGCCATGCCCGCAGCCTCGATCCCAGCCGCCCGGTGGCGATGGTGAGCGTGCAGGGCGGCCCGGTCGAATGGGTGAGCCAGGGCGACGTGATCTGCGCCAACTCCTATAACGGCTGGTATGCCGTCTCCGGCCGGCTGGAGGATGCGGCCGCGACCTTGCGCACGGAGATCACCACGTTGCACCAGAAATGCGGAGCCAAGCCTATCATCGTCACCGAATTCGGCGCCGACGCGATGGCGGGCGTCCACGGCGAGCCCTCGCAGATGTGGAGCGAGGATTATCAGTCGGACCTGATCGCGATGTATCTCGACGTGCTCGGCTCGCTGCCCTTCGTGGTCGGCACGCACCCCTGGTGCTTCGCCGATTTCCGCACCGCGCAGAGCATCATGCGGGTCGGCTCGCTCAACCTGAAGGGCGTCTTCACCCGCGATCGCCAGCCCAAACGCGCCGCGCACATGCTGCGCGAGACGTGGGCGGGCGTGAAGGCGACCGACTGGCACCGGGTGCAGCCGGCATGAGCGGCCGCTTCGTTGCCTTCGGGGAGATCATGCTGCGCCTCTCGCCGCCGGGGCGCGAGCTGTTGCTGCAGACGCCGAAGCTGGACGTCTGGATCGCGGGTGCCGAGGCCAATGTCGCGGGCGCGTTGGCGCAACTCGGCCACGACGTCCGGCTGGTGTCGGCGCTGCCGGAGAATCCGCTCGGCGATACGGCCTTCCGGACCTTGCGTGGGCTGGGCGTCGATGTGTCGGGCATCCGCCGGGCGGCGGGGCGGATGGGCCTCTATTTCGTCGAGACCGGCGCCGGCCTGCGCCCCACCGAGGTCCATTACGATCGCGCCCATTCGGCCTTCGCCGAAACGCCGGCGGAGGCATGGGATTGGGACGCACTGCTGGACGGTGCCGACCGCCTGCACCTTTCCGGCATCACCCCCGCGCTAGGCCCGAACGGTACGCGTGCCGCGCTGACGGCGGCGGATGCCGCGACGCGGCTCGGCGTGCCGATCTCGTTCGACGGCAATTATCGCAGCCGGCTGTGGGAGGCGTGGGACGGCAAGCCCGCCGAAACGCTCGACCGGCTCGTGCGCCAAGCCGACATCCTGTTCGGCAACCATCGCGACGTAGCGTTGCTGCTCGGTCAACCCTTTTCGGCCGAGGGCAGTGAACGCCGCCGAGAAGCGGCGCTGGCGGCGTTCAATGCCTATCCCGGCCTCCGCTTCATCGCCTCCACCGCCCGACGGGTGGAATCGAGCGACCATCACCGCATCTCCGCGCGGATCGATACGCCGGACGAGGCCTTCGAGACGGAGGAGTTGCCCGTTACCGGCATCGTCGATCGCATCGGCACCGGGGACGCCTTCGCGGCCGGGGTTCTGCACGCCTTTCGCAAGGGGATGGGCATCGCGGACATGGCGCGGATGGGTCAGATGCTCAACCTGCTGAAACATTCGATGCCCGGCGACGTGCTGATGATCGACGATGCGCGGCTGGGGAGCCTTGCGGCAGAAGGTCAGGATGCCAAGCGGTGAGCATATGACGATGCGGGGAAATCGATAGCCGAGGACGGACGTTGCGTCGGATCGACACGAGATTGTCACGGATGCGTCATAGGTGGACGACGGGTGATCGAGGGGCGCGCGCATGCATCTGCTGGTGGTCGAGGACGATCCGGTCATCGCCGATCATATCGTTTCCGGACTGAGCGCCTTCGGCCATAGCGCGACGCTCGCCCGGACCGGTTCCGGCGCCATCCAGGCGCTCGCCGACGCTCCGCCCGACGCGATGATCCTCGATCGCATGCTGCCCGACATGGATGGCGTGTCCATCATCCGGCAGATGCGTGGTGCGCATCAGGCGGTGCCGGTGCTGATGCTGAGCGCGCTCGGATCGGTGAAGCATCGTATCGAGGGTCTGCAGATCGGCGCGGACGATTATCTGGCCAAGCCGTTCGACATCGACGAGCTCGCCGCGCGCCTGCAGGCCATCGTTCGTCGTCGCGGAGCGCGCGCGGACGAGCCGATCCTCAACGTCGGGATGCTGCGGCTCGATCCGAGCAGCCATCGCGCGATGTTTCGCGACAAGGCCGTGGTGCTCAACCGCAAGCAGTTTTCCCTGCTGGCCCACCTCATGCGCAATGCCGATCGGTTGGTCACGCGTTCGATGCTGATCGAGCAGGTCTGGTCCTACGCCTTCTCGCCCAGCACCAACATCATCGAAAGCAACATGAGCAGGTTGCGGACAGCCTTGCAGGAAATGTCCTGCGACCCGATCGAGACGCAGCGTGGCGCGGGGTATGTCCTGCGGTCCGACCGATGCCGCTGATCGGCGATTCGAGGCTCGGTCCGCTCCGGCTCGGCCGGCTGGCGATCCAGTCGGGCATCGTGTTCGCGCTGGCGATGATCGCCGTCGGTGTCATCGGCTTCGGCGTTGCCGATCACTGGGTGTCGAACCGCATCGACGCTTCGCTGCGGCACCACACCGTCAAATATCTGTCGGACGTCAACGGCGATCCGGCGGAAGAGGCGAAGGTGCAGGCGAAGATCTTCGAATGGCAGCATCGCAAGGTGTTGAGCGAGCGGACCTACATCCTGTTCGGTCCGCAGGGCGAGCGCCTGGCCGGGCGGCTCGACATCACGCCGCCCCCGGCCGGCTTTTCCTATGTCCGCTTCACCGCCGGGGGGCGGCATGTCGAGACGGGGCGTGCGCTCGCCACCCGGCTTCCCGACGGCAGCCTGTTCGTCGTCGTCCAGCACAGCGAGGCGGCCGAGAGCCTTCACGATCTGCTACCGGTCGTCGTATTGGCGATCTCGCTGGTGGCTCTGGCGATGGGCGTGACGGCGACATTCCTGTTCGCGCGCCTGACCGCCAGGCGCCTCGCCGAGACACAAGAGACCGCCGCCGCGATTGCCGAGGGCGATCTCAGTCGGCGTATCCCGACCGATCGTCTCGACGGCATGTTCGTCGTGCAGGCCGAAAGCCTCAACCAGATGCTGGATCGGATGGAGGAACTCGTCCGGGCCCAGCAGCTCTTCTCCAGCAACCTCGCGCACGATCTGCGAACGCCGCTCACCCGGCTGCGGGGCATGCTGGCGCGCGCCTCGCGCGAGGGGGAGCCTGCGTTCGACATCCTGCTGGAACGGGCCGAGCGGGAATGTGCGTCGATCATCGGCATCTTCGATGCGTTGCTCCGGCTTGCCGAAATCGAGACGGGGCAGCACCCGTCCGCGATGGAAGCGCTGTCGCTTCATGCCCTCGTCGAGGATGTCGCCGAGACGATGGAGCCCGTCATCGCCGATCATGGCGGCAGGCTGCGGGTCGATCGGCTGGATGACGCCGTGGTCATCGGCGATCCGGATCTGATCGGCCAGCTTCTCATCAACCTGCTGGAGAATGTCGCGACGCATACGCCGGCCGGCACCGATGCCACCCTGTCCCTCACGTGCGGGCAGGACATGGCGGTGATCACGGTCCGCGACGACGGACCGGGGCTGGCGACCGGCGACTTCGCCCGCGTGACGCAGCCCTTCCAGCGCGGCCGGGCGGCGGCGAATGGCGACGGCAGCGGCCTGGGCCTGGCGATCGCGAACGCCATCGCACGATTCCATCACGGCTCGCTCGATCTCGAGGATGCCGCGCCTGGACTGCGGGTATCCGTGAGCCTTCCACTGACGAGCGGGCTGAATGGGCCGAGGAAGGCGATCTTCTCCCTGACGGGTCTCGCCAGGAAGCATGTGAGCGAAAAGGAGCGGGAAGCCGTCTGATCCGAGGCTATTCCGCCCATGCGCGCCGTCCAAGATTGCAAATTTTCAACCTGGGCTTTGTGACGTCTTTGTCTCCGGATTTGCACCGAACTGTCATGTGTGACGCCTACCCGACACTCGAACGGCAACGGCCTTCTGGGGATTTCCGACATGACGACTTCGAAAGGGCGTTCGCGCGCCTGTGCCCTTGCGTCTGCGCTCGCTCTGGCGATCGCGCTGTCCAGCCAGCCGGCCCGGGCGGCCGACGCGCCGCCTCCGCCGGCCGCGCCCGATAACGGGATCGCCGAGGGATCGGACATTACCGTGACCGGAACCAGGGCCAACGAGATCGCCCCGGTCACCGCGTCGCTTCAGCAAACGCAGCCGGCTTCGATCATCTCGCGTTCCTATATCGAGGATTCGCTGCCCGCGAGTGCCGACTTCAACGACATCGCGCTGATTTCGCCATCGGTTTCCAACAGCGGGGGCGAGAACGGCGTCGGCCTCAATGAATCGAAGACGACGATCCGCGGGTTCCAGGACGGCGAGTACAACATCACCTATGATGGCGTGCCGTTCGGCGACACCAATGGGCCGACGCACCATTCCAACACCTTCTTCCCCTCGAACACGATCGAGACGCTGGTGGTGGATCGCGGCCCTGGCAATGCCAGCCAGCTCGGCGAGGCGACCTATGGCGGCAACATGAACCTCTTCTCGCGCGAGACGCGGGCCGATCCGTCCGCCGAATTCAAGGGGACGTACGGCAGCTTCAACACCTATCTGCTGCTCGGCGTGTTCCAGTCCGGCGCGATCGACAAGCTGAATGGCACAGAGGCGGTCCTCTCGGCGCAATATATCAAGACGGACGGTCGCCTGAGCCTCAGCGGCTACAACCAGAAGAACATTTTCGGCAAGGTCGTCATCCCGCTGGCGAGCAGCGTGCACCTCACCCTGCTCAGCACCTACAACAAGAACCACTTCTTCCAGCCCGACAAGAACGGCGTCACGCTGGCGCAGGAAGCGCTGTACGGGAAATATTACAACCTCAACAACGATCCGACCAGCGAGAGCTATTACAAATATAATCGCACGACCAAGACGACCGACTTCGAGATCGCGAAGCTGGATGCCCAGATCGCGCCGGGCACGACGTTCGTCAACACGGCCTACACCTATTATTACGATAACGAGACGCTGAGCGGCAGTTCGGCGACCACCATCCCGGTTTCGGCCGGAGGTGCCCCAACGACGGTGACCCTCGCCCCCGGCGCGACCCCGGTGCCCGGCGTGCCCGGCTACACCAAGACCAACAAATATCGCGTCTGGGGCGATATCCCGAAGGGCCGCTTCGATTTCGGCTTCGGCACGCTGACGGCGGGCCTGTGGATCGAGCGCGCCGACACCTTCCGCCAGCAGACGGACGTCGATCTCGCCACCGGCGACTTCAACTATGTCGAGAAGAAGGTGACCAACCCGGTGACGGGTGCGAAGACGCCTCAGTACGTCAAGTTCAACCAGAATAGCGGCTTCAACCACACCGAGGAATTCGCCGAGCTGGAACTGCGCCCGCTGCCCGGCCTGACGATCACCCCCGGCTACAAGCACGTCGATTTCAACCTCGAGATCAACGCTGCCTACAACCAGACGACCCGCTATGCGCAGACGATCAGCAAGACCTATACGAAGGATCTTCCCTTCGCGACGATCAACTATCTGATCACGCCGCGCCTCTCGGTCTACGGCCAGTACGCGCAGGGCATGGCGGTGCCGATCTTGGGCGATCTCTACGTGAACAACCCCAGCCTGTCGTCGATCCAGCCGCAGACATCGACCAACTATCAGGCGGGTGCCGTCTATCACGGCGATCGACTGAGCCTCGATGCGGACGTTTATTACATCAAGATCAACAACAAGATTCAGCAGGAGACGGTGGTCGACGACACCGGAACGGCGCAAACCGCCTACTTCAACGCCGGCAAGGTGCTCTACAAGGGTGTGGAGGGGCAGGCGACCTATGTGCTGCACGGGGGCCTGGCGGTCTTCGTCAACGGCTCGATCAACTATGCCAAGGAGGCGGGAACGCATAACCCCGTTTCCAATTCGCCCAAGTCCACGGCGGCGGCCGGTATCCTCTACAAACATGGTCCGATCCGTTTCTCGCTGATCGACAAGTGGACCGGCCCGCAATACGCGACCAGCGAGGCGCTGGACCCGACGCAGACCTTTTTCGTGCTGTCGCGATCGGTCCGCATCTCGCCCTATAACGACACCATCCTGACGGCGAGCTACCAGTGGCGCCAGTTCCGCTTCGGCCTGAACGTGACCGATCTGCTCGGCACCAAGAAGATCGAGAATATCGGCCTTTCCGGCAACGGCCCGAAGGGCAATCTGCTCCACGGCGTCAACCAGACCGCCGACCAGTTCTATTACCAGCCGGGTCGTCAGATCACCGGCGATGTCACGGTGAAATTCTGATGCGCAAATTCATCCTCCTCGCGGCCGCCACCCTGCTCGTGGCGGNCAAGCATGGCGCGCCGGATGCGCCGTTGCTCCTCAATGCGGGCAATCTGAATCCGGTTCTGCTGCTT
>BACX01000337.1 GCA_000333335.1 Sphingomonas-like bacterium B12
CTCCGCTGCTGCGCGGAGGAGCGAGCAACATCGCGGCCGCCGATACCAGGGTAAGCGCGACGGTTGCACCGTAGGCCCAGTTCGTGATCGTCGCCAAACGCATGATCGAAGCCATCTACCGGAGATCGGATGAAGAATGGTTAAGGGGGCGGGACCGGATCTTAATTTCGTCTCGTAAATGAGACGCCTGCTTATGTTTTCGGTCTTCAGGATGGATCAAAGAGCGCCCGGCACCGATGTTTCGGGGGGAACATGGACTTGTTGTATCGCTTGTTTCATCGCGTCGCTCCGATCCGTCCGGGCGATAAGCAGGACGCGGAAGAACTCCGCTACAAATATGGGGCGGGAGCCCGCGCCATGGCGCTGGAAAGAGCGCGTAATACGCGGTTGCCGAAACGGGATCGGCGGCATTGGCTCCGTGTCTCTAATCTGCTCTGAAAACGCCTCCGGAATATTGCGCGTGAGGGGCGCGACCACTACCCGTTGACGGTGTCGTCGCCTCAGCCGCTTCCCTCTCGATTCGCCGCAAACGGTGTCTTGGTCGCGTGTCTTTGCGCCGGGCATTTCTTCGCGTTCGTCGATCGTTTTCTGGCGAGCGCCGCGCTGTCGTCGATCAAGGGTGCGTTCGGGCTTGGCGATGGCGCGATGGGGGCGCTCATCGGGCCGGCCTTCGCGCTCGCCTACATGGCGGGCGGGATCATCTATGTCGCGTTCGGGCTATCGGCCGACGGCAGGGCGATCAGGGGCGGAATCCTGCTATGGACCACAGGGGAATGTATCTGTGGTCTCGCGCCCGGCGCCGTCGCCTTTGGGCTGGGACAGATCGCGATCGGCATGGGGCAGGCGATCTTCATTCCTTCCGCCCTCTACGCCGTCGTCAACGCCGGAGATCGGGTAGGCGGTCGCGTCTCGCTGTTTACGGCGAGTTCGACGCTGGGGCGTAGTCTGGCGGTCCTATGCGCCGGCGCGCTGCTGTCTCTGTTCGCCCGCGCGACCATCCCCGAAGAGGATGCGTGGCGGCTGCTCTACTTCATCGCCGCCGCGGCCAATATCGTACTCCTTTCATGGATGCCGAGCTCGGTGAACCTGGCCGCTCCCGAGGCCGGTGAACGCAACGCATCCGCTATGGGATGGCTGTTTCGCGATGGGCACGAAGCGCTCTGGATCATGGCGATCGCGCTGCCGGGCCTCATCCTCATCCAGGCGGTGGCCGCGTGGATGCCGACATTGTTCGCACGGGGGTTCGGGCATAGCCCGGCACAGGCTGCGACGCTGATCGGCATGGTGACTCTCGCGACGGCGCCGTCGGCCCAATTGTTCTGGGGGAGGTGTTTCGATCGCTGGCCCTGGCTGTCGCGCCGGCCGGTAACGGCGATCTCCGCCTTCGCCATCGCCGCCGCCTTCTCTGTCGTCATCCTGACGGGCTTGCGCTCCGCAGTGGCGATGCTGGTCATGCTCGGACTGTCCAATCTACTCCTCGCAGCGGCGTCGCTCATCGGTATCGCAGCGCTCCAGCTTCGTGTTCCGACATATCATCGCGCGGCTGTGAATGCCTTCTATCTGGTCCTCGTCACCGTGCTCGGCGCGGGCATCGGGCCGTATTTCGTGGGCGTGCTCAGCCAGGCGCGAGGGGCAGCCCCGTGGGGCCTGGCCCATGCATTGGGGACGGTCGCTCTCGTCGTTGCCGCGGCCGCCTTGCTGATCCTGGTGGCCCGCAAGTCGGCACGGGTTCAGTGCTCCCCGCTGCCATCACTGTCGTGAGCAGGCAGGCCGTCGCCCAGTTCGACAGTTCGGCGCTCGCGGCGGAGCGTCGGTTCGAGCAATATCACGCCTTATATTCGGCCGGCGCCGATGCCATCGAACTCGGCCCGCAATTCGAAGCCCGGATGAGCGGCATCAGCCTTGATCGCGCGGTGCTCTACGATCGCCATCTCAATGACGTCGGCCATGCGCGCACCCCCGCACGCTGCGCCAGAGACGGCATGGAGCATTTCACGCTGACCACGCTGGTTGCCGGGGAATTCCATGTCGACAGCGCCGCGGGCTTCGTCCGGTTGAGGCCGGGCGAAAGCGTGCTGCTCGACACCAGCAGGCCGATGCGCAACCGCGCCTTCCACGCCCATATCATCACGATGGCCATCGCGCGGGACCGTGTGTTCCGGGCGACCGACATCGGCGTGGCGTCCCTGCACGGCCGGCGCATCGATCCCCATGGCGGCGGACTGCTGTTCGACCACCTTCGCTCGCTGGTCCATCGCGCGCCGTCGCTTGCCGACACCCGCCTGATACCGCTCGCGGGTGTGACGAGCGCGATCCTCGGTCTTTCGCTCGGAGGGGACAAGGATGTCCGCCGGACGATGGCCGGTATCCGCCTGGACGAAATCGCGTCGTTCGTGGACGGCAATCTGGCCGATCCGAAATTCGGCGTCGGCAGCGTTCTCACCCGCTTCGCCCTGTCTCGCGCGACGCTTTACCGCCTGTTTCAGGCGCAGGGCGGCTTTGCCTCCTATGTGCGGCGGCAGAGGCTGAGACAGATCCGCCAGCGGCTTTCGTCGGGGGAGAACGAGTTGTCGCTGGCGGATCTTGCGGTCGCGGCGGGCTTCAAATCCGAAAGCCAGGCCAGCGATGCGTTCCTGGCCGCCTTCGGCGTACGACCGGGCGTTTATCGCCGGCGCGCGCGGGAGGAATCCGAGTTCGATCGGGCGAGACGTCGCCTTGCGGAATGGACGGCCGATCTCGCCTGACGCCGATCGGCTGGTCTCCGCGCCTACAGATATCGCTCGATGGCCGCCGCCGCACCGTTTTCCGAGAGCATGCGGAAATGGCTCTCCAAGGTACGACGAAACGCATCGTCCGACGCCAGTCGTGCGGGAAAAATTGCGTCGATGCGCAGCAGGTTCGACACGATTTCGGGTACGTTGCCCGCGCCACGCACCGCACTCGCGGTCGCAGCGGCCAGAGGATCCTCCACGACGTAGGCGCGACCGGCATCGTCCAGACCACCCTGCCATCGCATCCATGCCGCGACCGCAAGACTCAGCGCCGCAATCTCCCGGCCGTGGTCCAGCCGGTGCGCGATCGGCGCGAGCAGCCGTTGCGGGATCTTCTGCGATCCGTCCATGGCGATCTGGCGGGTGCGATGCATCAAGGCGGGGTTGGCGAAACGCGCCATGAGCGCCTGCCGATAGTGGGGAAGATCCAGTCCGGCCGGCGGCGAAATGGTGGTGACGCTCTCGTCCCAGAGGGCATCGATGAACCGCCGCGCTGCCGCGCCGGCCACGAATTCATGGACATGATCGATCCCAGCGAGGCCGCCTAGATAGGCGATCGCGGAGTGGGCGCCGTTGAGCAGACGCAGCTTCGCTTCTTCCCACGGCGCGATGTCGGTGGTGAGTTGGGCGCCGTGCCGCTCGAAGTCAGGGCGCGCACCGCAGAAGCTGTCTTCGATCACCCATTGGAAGAAGGGCTCGGTTTTGACCATCGCCCGGTCCTCGTAATCGAGGCGGGGGGTGAGTGCGGTGATGTCGGAATCCGTCGTGGCGGGCACGATGCGGTCCACCATGCTTTGTGGGAAGGCCGCTCCCGCCGCGATCCAATGGGCAAGGGCGGGGTCGAGGCGTTCTGCGAAGTCCAGCACCGCGTCGCGCAGCAGGCGGCCATTGTGGGGGAGGTTGTCGCAGCTCAGAACGGTGAAGGGAGGAATACCTGCAGCGCGTCGCCGCGCGAGGCCGGCGACGAGAAAACCGATCGCGCTTCGGGGAGTGGCCGGCTTGGCAAGGTCGTGGACGATCTCGGGATCGGAGAAATCCAGCGAGCCACCGGAGAGCTTGTAGCCCTTCTCGGTGATCGTCAGCGTCACGATATGGACGTCAGGCGAGGCCAGCGCCGCGATCACCGCTTCGGGATCCTCCGGCGCCACCAGCACGTTTCGCACCGCGCCGATGATCCGCACGCGCTCGCCTGCGGCACCGCGCTCTACGAGGCTGTAGAGGCCGTCCTGCGGCGCCAGCTGATCCCGCACGGCGGCCGAGCGCAGAGACACGCCGCAGACGCCCCAGCGCATGTCTCCGGCCTCCAGCGCGGCTTCGAACAAAGTGGCCTGATGCGCGCGGTGGAAGGCGCCGATGCCGAGATGGATCACGCCGGTGCGCACCGCCTCCCGATCGTAGGAAGGACGACCGATATCCTCCGGCAGATCGGCCAGCACAGCGGCGGAGAGGCGCCTCACAGCCGGTAGGCCTGCTTCACCAGATCGTAGGTGAGCGCGCGCGCGATTGCGTGCGCCTCGGCCTCGTCCAGCTGATGCTGGGCGACGAGGCGGGCGAGGAAGGCGCTGTCCATCCGCCGCGCGACGTCGTGCCGCGCCGGGATCGAGAGGAAGGCGCGCGTGTCGTCGTTGAAGCCGACCGTGTTGTAAAAGCCCGCCGTCTCGGTGACGCGCTCGCGGAAGCGGCGCATGCCTTCCGGGCTGTCGTGGAACCACCAGGGTGGCCCGAGGCGGAGCGCGGAATANTGGCCGGCGAGCGGGGCCAACTCGCGCGCGTAGACGTCCTCGTCGAGCGTGAACAGAATTAGCGTCAGGCGCGGATCGCGGCCGTACGCGTCGAGCAGCGGCTTCAGCCCGCGCA
>BACX01000336.1 GCA_000333335.1 Sphingomonas-like bacterium B12
CGTGATGGGCAGTTGCACGCCGGGCGGCGCCTATGTGCCGGCGATGTCCGACGAGACGGTGATCGTGCGCAACCAGGGCACATTTTTCCTCGCCGGCCCGCCGCTGGTGAAGGCGGCGACGGGCGAGGTGATCTCGGCCGAGGATCTTGGCGGCGGCGATCTTCATGCCCGCAAGTCCGGCGTGGTCGATCATCTCGCCGAGAATGACGAACATGCGCTCACCATCGTGCGCGACATCGTCGCGACGCTGCCTGCGGACCGGACGCCCGACATCGAGCTGAAGGAACCGCGCGCCCCCAAATTCGCGGCGGAGGAACTGTACGGCCTGATCCCCGAGGACGTGCGCGCGCCCTATGACGTGCATGAGGTGATCGCGCGCATCGTCGACGGGTCCGAGTTCCACGAGTTCAAGCCGCTCTACGGCACGACTCTGGTGACCGGCTTCGCGCACATCTGGGGCATACCGGTGGCGATCCTCGCCAACAATGGCGTGCTGTTTTCCGAAGCGGCCGTGAAGGGCGCGCACTTCATCGAGCTGGCCTGCCAGCGGCGCATCCCCCTGCTGTTCCTCCAGAACATCTCGGGCTTCATGGTCGGCGGCAAATATGAGGCGGAGGGCATCGCCAAGCATGGCGCCAAGCTCGTCACCGCCGTCGCCACCGCGTCCGTCCCCAAGATCACGATGCTGATCGGCGGCAGCTTCGGCGCGGGCAATTACGGCATGGCGGGCCGCGCCTATAGCCCACGCTTCCTGTGGACCTGGCCCAACAGCCGCATCTCGGTGATGGGCGGCGAGCAGGCGGCGTCGGTGCTGGCCACCGTCCATCGCGATGCCGACAAGTGGACGCCGGAGGAAGCCGAGGCCTTCAAGTCCCCGATCCGCCAGAAATACGAGGACGAGGGCAATCCCTGGCACGCCACCGCGAACCTGTGGGACGACGGCATCGTCGATCCCGCGCAGACCCGCGACGTGCTGGGCCTCAGCCTCGCCGCCTGCCTGAACGCCCCCATCCCCGAGGGTTCGCGCTTCGGCGTGTTCCGGATGTGATCGCCATGGAGGGATACCGCATGAAGCTGCTGATCGCGATGATCGCCGCCCTGCCGCTGGGCGGCGCGCCGGCCGAGGCGCGCCCCAGCC
>BACX01000335.1 GCA_000333335.1 Sphingomonas-like bacterium B12
TCAGGCCGGACTTTCGCCGGTTCCCATGAACCGGCCCGATGTAGACCTTTACAAGATCGCCGCACCGAAGGCCGCTCGCCAATCCGTCGTGCTGACAAGGCAGGGCAAGCCGGTAACAGTCGGGCTACTCGCCGGATCGGTTGACCTGCAAGTCGTCCATCCGCCCGCTCGCATGACCGAAGGACGACCGGATTGGCTGGCCGGTATGGCTCGGCACCCTGCCTCCGTCCCGACCACGCTTCTGCCATCGTCCGGCACGCGGCTTGTGCAGGCGTTTATCGCCTCGGAAGGTGAGTATGCGATCCCGGTCGATCAGGTGTTGGTGACGCATGGCAAGCCTGCGCCCAAGCTTCTGCTGCCAAAGGCACGGGTGCGCTATGCTGTTCAGGACGTTCCACAATCCTGAAATGACGATTTTGGGAAGAGGAGGCTTTCCCATTTCTCGATTGTTTTCGGGATGGCAGCTGTAGCTCCTTCCGCGCCGAGACCTGTCTGTCGGCTCTCCACCAGCTATTGCCGCAAGCGCCGTGCGAGCGGCCCACTCCCATCGCCGCTCGTCCGCTCAACGGCTGATGGCATCCACCTATCAAGCGTAAGGACGGTCTATTCGTCGGCAGTCGACTCGCTCCCGCGTCGCTGAAGCTCGTTCTCGACCGCCTCACGAATAAATGACGCGATCCGTCGATTCCCGACAAGGGCCGCAATGCGCCGTAGGGTTTCAGCGGTGAGCCTGACAGTTGTCGGCTTCATTCCAAGCGGCGGGCGTCCCATTTCCGCGTCGCTATCGGGCGAATTGCCAATCGCAAAGCCGATCCTATTGACGCAACCGTTTATTGGTATATACGCCATCGTTTATTAGGTAAACGGTGGCGTATATAACTTAAGCTCGTGGCTGAGTGCTGTTGCCGCCGCCGCGAATCACTAGCGAGGCGCCGGGAGTTCGCATCTGCTCGGAGACCGCCTTCATCTATGGATGCGAGGGAGACCGGGTATGCGTCATCCTACGACACGCCGCACCATATTGCGCGTGCTGGCTGCCGTTCCGGCGACCGCCGCCGCCCCGACCGCACCGTGGGCCAAAGCGCTCACTGCCCTTTACGAGCGCAATGACGACCCCCGCCCTTCACTTGAGCGGAGCCGAGAAGGCAGGCAACTTAGCCGCGTCCGCTACCATAGGGCGGAGAGCTTCTTTCACGCGCTCGACCGTGTCCGGTATGGACGGTCGTGCGACAGGCTCTACTACGCTGGCATCGTCGCCCAGCTTGGCCTCAGCGCCCACCTGCTAGACGTCGGATTCCCTGACGATTGGTGCGCCCGTCACATCGGCCTGCGGGTACGAAGGCACTCACCTACGCAAACGCCACAGGCTTCGGTCACGAATGCGCCGACATGGCGAGGCTGGCGGATGTCCTGACGCCGTATTGGGTGTGGCGCCAGCCGCGCCTCGATGGCGATCCTGCCCCCAATGACGGCGGCTTCCCCATCGAGCAAGTCCGCCCATTGCTCCGCGCTCTGCTGGAGCGTGTGCGCAGCGTCACCGGACACGCGCGCCCAAAAGGCTGGCATCAGCGCCGGGAGGATCGGGCATGACCGACGCGGACCATCTATCGGCGCCCATCGCCCAAGAGCTTCGGCGGGTCTCCGCGATGATCTTCGAGGCCCATGCAGAAAGCCTCAAAGGCCGTACCTCGGATCGCTATCGCATCGGGCGCATCGTCATGCTGATCCTCCACGGCAGCCATGCGCGTTTCGATCCAGCCGGAGCCGAGCCGGGCGAAGCCTTCCACCTGCTGGCGATCGTCAACCATCCGAAACTTGCGCGCAGGCGGGACGATTGGCGGCTTGTGCGCGACCGGCTGGACCGGGCATGGCAGCACGGCGAGATCACGCATCCAGTCCGGCTCACCATCGAAAGCCTGGAGGGCATCAATCGCGCGCTGACCGATGGCGTACCCCACTTCACCACGATCGCGGCCGAGGGGATCGCCCTCTACCAAGTGGCGGGGGTGCGGCTGCAAAGGCCGCGCCCGATGTCAGCGCTGGAGCGCAGTACGCGAGGCCTCACCGAATATGCGCGCTGGCACGAGCGCGCGACCGACTTCCTGCTGGGCGCCGCATTCTATCAGGCCCAAGGCAACGGACCGATGGCCGCGTTGCTGCTCCACCAGACATGCGAGCATCTCTATCAATGTGTCCTCCGCTCGCTGACCTTGCATGGTCCCCGCACGCACGCGATCGATGAACTCCGCGAACTGGCCGAAGCATTGGAACCGGGACTGGACGCGGCATGGCCGCGCGGAGAGGCGTCCGAGCGACATGCCTTCGGTTGCATTCGCCGAGCCTATGCCGAGGTGCGCTATGGNGATCCTTCGGATCGG
>BACX01000334.1 GCA_000333335.1 Sphingomonas-like bacterium B12
TGCGCGCGGCCTCGCTGGGCCCGAGCGGGCGATCCAGCCCGCCACGGCCCGCACTTTCGCCGATCACCGTCCACGGGCCGGGCCGTTCGGCGTAGCGGATAGCATAGCCGTCCATCGCGGAGAGGTCGCGGCTCGGTTGGTCGCGGAGTGCGAGCACATCCCCGGCGGCCCAGCGTCCGACCGCTTCGACCAGCGGCACCGTTTCGATTGGGAGTGGAGCGGCAAGCGCGAGCAGTCGCGCCTGCGCCTCCGCTACGGGGAGCAGGCTCATGCCCGCCAGTCGCCCGAGCGTCCGCCCGATTTGGCGAGCAGCCGCACCTCGCCGATCACCATCCCGCGATCGAGCGCCTTGGCCATGTCGTAGATGGTGAGCAACGCGACGGAAACCGCAGACATCGCTTCCATTTCTACGCCCGTATTGTGCGTGGTGCGCACGGTCGCCGTGGCGATCACCCCTTCGTCGCCCGCTTCGAGGTCGAGCGTGACGCCGGAAATCGGCAGCGGGTGGCAGAGCGGGATCAGTTCGGCGGTGCGCTTCGCCGCCATGATGCCGGCGACGCGGGCGACCGCCAGCACATCGCCCTTCTTCACTGCCCCCTCGCGGATCGCGGCGGCGGCTTCAGATGACATGGTGATGCGCCCGGTCGCCGTCGCCTCTCGCACGGTGGCGGGCTTGGCCGAGACATCGACCATCCGGGCGGCGCCTTGGTCGTCGAGGTGGGTGAGGCCGCTCATGCCCTGGTCAGCAACGTGCGCGTGGCGAGCGCGACGTCTGCCTGCCGCATCAGTGTCTCGCCGACGAGAAAGCGGTGGACGCCCGCCGCCGCCAGTCGATCGAGATCCGCCTTGGTGGCGAGGCCGCTTTCGGCAACGATCTGTGTGCCTTGCGGCATGAGTTTCGCAAGCGCTTCGGTCCGTCCGAGATCGACCGAGAAGTCGCGCAGGTCGCGGTTGTTGACGCCGATCAGGCGCGAGCGGAGGCGCAGCGCGCGTTCCAGCTCGGCCTCGTCATGGACTTCCACCAGCGCGTCCATTCCGTGGTCGATCGCGGCCGCCTCGATCTCGGCCATCGCGCCGTCGTCGAGCGCGGCGACGATGATGAGGATCGCGTCCGCCCCGATCGCGCGCGCCTCGGCGACCTGCCAGGGATCGACCATGAAATCCTTGCGGATCGCCGGAAGCGAGCAGGCCGCGCGCGCTGCGACCAGATACGCTTCGTCGCCCTGGAAAAAGGGCTTGTCGGTGAGCACCGAGAGGCAGGCGGCTCCGCCTGCTTCATAATCGCGAGCGTGGGCTGGGGGATCGAAATCGGCCCGGATCAATCCCTTGGAGGGCGACGCTTTCTTGATTTCCGCGATCAACGCATGGCCGTCTCGGCCTGCG
>BACX01000333.1 GCA_000333335.1 Sphingomonas-like bacterium B12
TTTTTTGCCGGCGATGATTCCGGAGACAGCCGTGGCTGCCGCTCGGGCCGGACCATGCCGCGCTTGCCGTCGATCGCCAGCAGGGCCGCGCCGATTCGATGCTGGAACTGACCCGCCACCTGATCGCGCTGCGCAATGCTTCGGACACGCTGCTGCTCGGTACGATGCGTGTGGTCGAGACCGACGAGGCACTGCTCGTGCTGGAGCGCGAGCTTCGGGGCGAGAGCGTCAGCGTGTCGTCGCCCGCCTTGCCCTGACCGGAGGCGAGGGCCACCTGCCCGCGCGGGATCGCCAGCGTCTGCAGGATCAGCCCGGTCGCCGGCTCCCACAGCCAGTAGCCGACCTGATCGTGGAAGGTGATCTCCTCTTCCTTGGTCGTGATGTGGATATGATAGCGCAGGCCGTAGAAGAGCTGCGGCCCGTTGGCCTGCGGGTCGATCGGATCGAAGGCGACGCGTTCGATGAACACGCGGCGTTCCGGCGCATCGGCCTTGGGATTGATGTCGACGCCCTTCTGCGCCTCCCACCGCCCCGCCAGCCGGGTGAGCGGGCCGAGATTGGCGAGCGTGTCCGGGTCGACGTCGCTCGGCTCGGTGAAGATGTCGTGCGGAAAGGGGTTCATCGGGGCGGCTCCGTCGGGTGAAGGCGCCAGCATAGGGCATCGCGGCGGACGGACCAACGCCCGTCGGGAGCGTCAGGCGGTGAGCGGCATCATCGGCACCGACTTGTAATAGAGCGCGCCGTCATCGGTCGGCGCCTGCCATTGCTCATATTCGATCAGCGCCGGGCCGTCCGGATCGCGCCGCTCGTGCGCGCGCTTCCACAGGCCGAACATGCCGAGGATGTGCGGCGGATCGCCGTGGATCTCGGTGAAGCCGCCGGTCGCGGCGCGTGTGTCGAAATAGGCGGCGTTGACGCCGTCCGCATACAGCTCGCACGCCAAATCCCATCCCATGTCGAGCAGCCGCTGCCGCTCGCCCGCGAAATCGCGCACCAGATAGGCGATGTGGTGAAAGCCCTCCTGCCCGCGCGCGTACATGTCGCGGTAGATGGACGGCTGCTCGTCATGCTGCTCGATGAACTGGATCATCGTGTCGCCGAGATAGCCGAAGGCGTAGCTGACATCGGCCTCGATCGGCTTGCCGCGATAGCTGAACGCGTCGGTCTGATGGTGGCGCGCCGCGAAGAAGGGGCCGGCGCCGAACAATGTGGACCAGCGCGTCGCCGCCTCGCCCAGATCGTCCACGAAATAGGCCTGCTGGAACAGCGTGCGCGTCTCGGCTGCCGTCTCCGCCATCACTCTCTCCCGTTCTTGTGTGGCGGGGAGGGGATCATGGCGCGGCGGCTGCGGTAAACTGGCGCTTGTGCCAGCCAACGAAAAAGGGCGGCCGCACGAGCGACCGCCCCTTCCTGTTTCGCCAGAGCGTGGATCAGCGCTTGTCGACGGGCACGTAGTCGCGCTGCGTCGGGCCGGTGTAGAGCTGGCGCGGACGACCGATCTTCTGCGCCGGATCGGTGATCATCTCGTTCCACTGCGCGACCCAGCCGACGGTGCGGGCGAGCGCGAAGAGCACGGTGAACATCGTCGTCGGGAAGCCGATCGCCGACAGGATCACGCCCGAATAGAAGTCCACATTCGGGTAGAGCTTCTTGTCGATGAAATACTGGTCCTTAAGGGCCAGCTGCTCCAGCTCGCGCGCGGTATCCAGCACCGGATCGTTGATGCCGAGCTTGTCCAGCACCTCGGTCGCCGCCTTCGACAGCACCTTCGCGCGCGGATCGAAGTTCTTGTAGACGCGGTGGCCGAAGCCCATCAGGCGGAACGGATCGTCCTTGTTCTTGGCGCGGGCGATATATTCCGGAATCTTGTCCGGCGTGCCGATCTCGCGGAGCATGTTGAGCGCCGCTTCGTTGGCACCGCCGTGCGCCGGACCCCACAGGCAGGCGATGCCGGCCGCGATGCAGGCGAAGGGGTTGGCGCCCGACGAACCGGCGAGACGCACGGTCGAGGTCGAGGCGTTCTGCTCGTGGTCGGCATGGAGGATGAAGATCTTGTCCATCGCCGACGCGATGACGGGGTCGATCTCATACTTCTCGGCCGGCACCGAGTAGGTCATGTTCAGGAAATTCTCGGTGTAGCTCAGCGAGTTGTCCGGATAGACGAAGGGCTGGCCGACCGAATATTTGTACGCCATCGCCGCGATCGTCGGCATCTTGGCGATCAGGCGGTGCGAGGCGATCTCGCGCTGCTTGGGATCGTTGATGTCGGTCGAGTCGTGATAGAAGGACGACAGCGCGCCGACCACGCCGCACATGATCGCCATCGGATGCGCATCGCGGCGGAAACCGCGGAAAAAGGCCGAAAGCTGCTCATGCACCATGGTGTGGCGCGTGATGTGGTTGTTGAAGGTCTCGTATTCGGTCTTTGACGGCAGCTCGCCGTTCAGCAGCAGGTAGGCGACCTCCATGAAGCTCGACTGTTCGGCCAGCTGGTCGATCGGGTAGCCGCGGTGGAGCAGGATGCCCTTGTCGCCATCGATGTAGGTCAGGCCCGATTCGCAGCTCGCCGTGGAGGTGAAGCCCGGATCGTAGGTGAACATGTCCGTGTTGCCGTAGAGCTTGCGGATGTCGATCACCTGCGGGCCGACCGTGCCCGACATGATCGGGTAGTCGGAGCTGTTGTCGCCGAGCGCCAGCTTGGCGGTTCCGTCAGCCATGTTCTTCGTCCTCCAAAAGGGCGCCGTTCGCGAGCCCGAGGACCGGGCCCAACGGCGCCGTCAGATCATTTCGCCGTCGTCATCCGGTCGGAAAGCCGTGCGAGGCTCTCGTCGCGTCCGAGCAACAGCAGCACGTCGAAGATGCCGGGCGAGGTGGTGCGGCCGGTGAGCGCCGCACGCAGCGGCTGCGCCACCTTGCCGAGCCCGACGCCAGCCTCTTCGGCCACGCCGCGCACCGCGTCCTCCAGCGCCTCGTTCGTCCATGGGGCGGACGACAGCGCCGACGTCGCGGCGGCAAGCAGTTGTTCGCCCTGGCCCTCCAGAAGGGCCAGCGCGCGGTCCTCCATATCTAGGGGGCGAGTGCGAAAAAGAAAAGTCGCACCCTCCGCCAATTCCAGCAAATCCTTGGCGCGGGGCTTCAAAACGCCCATGCTGCGACGCAGAAGCTCGATGTCCTCCGCTGTCAGGTCGCGCCCGATCTTCTCCGCCACGAAGGGCGCGGTGAGGTCGGTCAGCCGGGCATCGTCGGCGGCGCGGATATAGTGGCCGTTGACGTTTTCGAGCTTCTTCTTGTCGGTGCGGCCGGGCGAGCGGCCGATGCCGGCAACGTCGAAGATTTCGATCGCGCGCTCGCGGTCGATCAGTTCCTCGTCGCCATGGCCCCAGCCGATGCGCAGCAGGTAGTTGTTGAGCGCTTCGGGCAGGATCCCCATCTCGTCGCGATAGGCATCGACCGCCAGCGCGCCGTGGCGCTTGGAGAGCTTGGCGCCGTCATCGCCGTGGATCAGGGGGACGTGGCCGTAGATCGGCTCGGGCCAGTTCATCGCGCGGATGATGCCGAGCTGGCGGAAGGCGTTGTTGAGATGGTCGTCGCCACGGATGACGTGGGTGATGCCCATGTCGTGATCGTCGACCACCACGGCGAGCATATAGGTCGGCGTGCCGTCCGAACGGAGCAGCACCATGTCGTCCAGCTCGGAATTGCGGACGGTGACGGCACCCTGGACGAGATCGTGGATCGTCGTCTCGCCCTCGGTCTCGGCCTTCAGGCGCACGACGAAGGGTGCGCCCTCGGGCGCCTCCTCCGGATCGCGGTTCCGCCAGCGCCCGTCGTAGCGCATCGGCAGCTTGGCCGCGCGCTGCTGCTCGCGCATCTCGGCGAGTTCTTCCGCCGTGGCGAAGCATTTGTAGGCGTGGCCGCGCTCGAGCAGATCGAACGCCACCTCGGCGTGGCGGCTGGCGCGGGCGAACTGGTAGACCTCGTCGCCGTCCCAATCGAGGCCGAGCCACTTCATGCCGTCGAGGATCGCCTCGATCGCCGGCTGGGTCGAGCGCGCGCGATCGGTATCCTCGATGCGCAGCAGGAACTTGCCGCCGGTGTGGCGCGCCCACAGCCAGTTGAACAGCGCGGTGCGCGCGCCGCCGATGTGCAGGAATCCGGTGGGCGAGGGGGCGAAACGGGTGACCACCGGCGCCGTCGTTGCCGTCATGGTCGAATCATTCTTGTCGTCGCTTGCACCCACGCAGGCTTTCTCCACACTGAACACCCATGGGGGATGTCGCGCGCGGCCCTAGCATGGCGTTCGGTGCCCGGCAAACTGGCCTGAAGGAGGGCCGTTTCCCGGCGCTTTCGGCGATTCCGGCGCGACTCGAGGCCTGGCTGGAGGCGGAACGGACGCAGTTGCCGCTGTGGCTGCCGGTGGGTCTGGTCGCCGGAGTCGCAGCCTGGTTCTGGTTGCCGGGCGTGCGCGCATGGCAGGGATTGCTGCTGTCGATGGCGGCGTTGGCGCTTGCTGGTTTCGCCTTCGGGCGAGGTGGCCGGACGGGGCGGGCGATCGCCATCTTCGCGCTCTCCGTGGCGGTGGGATGCGGATTGGTCTGGTGGAAGGCGGAGCGTGTCGGCGTTGCGCCGCTGGCACGCGCCGGGGTCGCCCGACTCACCGCGACGATCGAGCGGGTCGAGCCGCTGCCGGCGCGCGAGGCGATACGGCTGACGCTGCTGCCGCGAACCCTGGTGGCGGAGGGGAAGGGCGCGCCTACGAACGCCGCTCTGCCGAGCCGCATCCGCATCAATGTACCGATCGAGAATGCGGTGACGGGGCTGATGCCTGGCGCCATCGTGTCGATCCGCGCGCGGCTGGTTCCGCCGCCCTCGGCCGCCGTGCCGGGCGCCTACGATTATTCCGCCGTCGCCTGGTTCGGCGGGATGCCGCGACCGGCAAGTCGCTCGATCCGGTGACGTTGATCCGCCCCGCACCGCCTCGCACCCTTCGCAATGGCTCGCCGACGCGCGCATCGCGCTCACTGCGCACATCCTGAGCAAGCTGCCACCGGGCGAGAACGGCGTCGCCGCCCGCGCTGATCACGGGCGACATGGGCGCGGTGACGCAGGACGACAACGACGCTTCCGGCCGAATCGGCCTCGCGCAACTGCTCTCCGTGAGCGGCCTGCATTCTACGGCCGCTTGTCGGCCGACGATTGTGCTGGCGCTTTCGCTGCTGGCACTGGTGGCGGGCCTTGTTTTGGCGGCGCCCATGCTGTTAATCCGGCCGGGCTGGGGCCCCGAATGGGACCCTTTAACCCCTTTTAACCGGGCCAGGGTCCCAAGGTTCCCTCCTAATCGGGGCTTTGGAATTTTTGGGGGGTTCGCCCTGGGGGCCAAGGCAATAACCTGCGGCTGGTCCCGCCCGGGCCCTGGTTTGGGTGCTTTTTGGCCGGAAATGGCGGCTGGCCCCAGTTTTAGGTTGAGTTTGCCCGGGATCTCCTCGATCGTCCCTTTTCACAAACTGCGGTGGACCCGCCTGACCCTCGAGAAAGCCGAAGGAGGCGTGGCCCCCCCCGCCTGCTGCGCGAACTGGTGGCCCTGCTGCTCACCGGGCTCGTCGTCGAAGCGGCGCTGGCGCCGATCGCGATCTTCCACTTCCACCGCGCCGGCCTNTACGGTGCCGCCGCCAACATCGTCGCCATCCCGCTGACAACCTTCGTCATCATGCCGGCCGAGGCGCTGGCGCTGCTCGCCGATATCGTCGGGCTGGGCGCGCCCTTCTGGTGGGTGACGGGTAAGGCGCTCGGCCTGCTGCTGTGGATCGCGCATCATGTCGGCGCGCTGCCCGGCGCCGTCACCTTCGTGCCGACCATGTCGCGCTCGGCCTTCGCGCTGGTCGCGACGGGCGGGCTGTGGCTGGCGCTGTGGCGGACGCGCGCGCGGCTGCTCGGGCTGCTGCCGATCGCGATCGGGATGACGATGACGCTGGCGGCGCACCCCGCCGACATCTTCATCACCAGCGATGGACGCCATCTGGCCGTGCGCGGGGCCGACGGCCGGATCGCGCTGCTGCGCGAGCGGACCGGCGATTATATGCGGGACACGCTTTCCGAACTCTCCGGCCGCGAGGGCGACGACGCGGTGGCGCTGGACGATCTGCCCGGCGCGCGCTGTGGGCCGGACAGTTGCGCGGCGCTGATCGTGCGTGGGGATCGCGTGTGGCGCCTGCTGGCGACGCGCAGCGCCTACCGCATCGATCGCGCGGCAATGGAGCCGGCCTGCGCCGCCGCCGACATCGTCGCGAGCGACCGGCGCCTGCCGGACTGGTGCCACCCGCGCTGGATCAAGGCCGACCCGACGCTGCTCCGCCGGACGGGCGGCCTCGCTATCCGGCTCGCGCGGCCGGGCGTGACCAGCGTCGCGGAGTTGCAGGGCGCGCACCCGTGGGCCATGCTACCGCCCGATCATGACCCGGCTTCATCTCCTCGCTCCGACCCGTCCTACACCAAGCGTGCCTGGGCGGCGCGCGATCCCTGGCGCGACGATGCCCCTGATAGCGATGGCCCTGCTGACGCTGGCGGCGTGCGGCGACCGCTCGAAAACGTCCGATAATAAGCAGGGGCCGGCCGCCACCGTCGCCAACAGCGCGGTCAGCGGGGATGCCAACGCGACGCCGGTGGCGGCCGGCAACGACGGCGGCATCAACCCGCTCGGCTCGCAAGCGGTGAAGGATGCGATCCACCGGGCGCTGAAGACGGGCCAGACCCAGCGCTGGTCCGACGCGGGCCTCGCCGGTTATGCCGTGCCCAGCCCGACCGCCGACGCACGCGGCTGCCGTACCGTCCGCTACACGATCGACCAGCAGCCAGAGCGGACCTTCCCGGTCATCACCGCCTGCGACGCAGGGTAGCGCCGTGCTCGGCCGCGCGACGGGGAGCATGATGCTTCGGGAGGCGACGGACGGGGATGCCCGCCGGATCGCTGCGGTGCATGTTGCCTCGTGGCGCGAAACCTACGCCGGTCTGATGCCGGACGAGATGCTTTCGATCATCGACGTGGATGCGCGCGCAACCATGTGGAGCCGGGTTCTCGCCGATCCGCGGGCGGCGGGTTGCGTGGGGCTTTTCGTGGTGGAGGATCAGGGAAACCTGATCGGCTTCGGCGCATGCGGCCTGCAGCGCGACGAGGCGTTGGCCGAAACGGGCTTCAGCAGCGAGATCGGCGCGCTGTACGTCCTGCGCTCCCATCACGGGCGCGGAGTGGGTCGGTCGCTGATGGTCACGATGGCAAGGACATTATTACTCCAGGCGCATCGGGCGGTGAGTCTCTGGGTGCTTCGCGAAAATGTGGCGGCTCGTACCTTCTACACTGCACTGGAGGCTGAGCCCATAAGTAAGCGCGCGGACGAGCAGAGCGGCGCAACGCTCGTCGAAATCGCTTACGGCTGGCGCGACCTGTCACGCCTGCTTCGCTGAAGGCGATCTCTCGATAAAGCCGTAGGCCACCCCGCTGTTGGGAGCGACGTTCTTCCAAACCCCGTTCCACTCAATAGCGGCGCAGAAGCCCCGCCAGCTTGCCCTGCACGCGCACCTGTCCGGATTGGTAGCGCTGGGGCGAATAGGCGTGGTTGGCCGGATCGAGCCGGATCATCTGGCCCTCGCGGCGGAAATATTTGAGCGTCGCCTCGGCCTCGTCGACCAGCGCGACCACGATCTCGCCATCGCGCGCCGTCTCGGTGCGTCGGATCAGGGCATAGTCGCCGTCGAGGATACCGGCCTCGATCATCGAGTCGCCCGACACTTCCAGCGCATAATGCTCGCCTGGCCCGAGCAGGGCTGCGGGGACGGGGAGCGTCGCCTGGCCCTCCAGCGCCTCAATCGGCACGCCGGCGGCGATGCGACCGTGGAGCGGCAGCTCGATCACGCTGTCGTTGGCAGCGGTCGGGATCCTGGGCGCCACCGGAGCAGGGGCGGCGGGCGCGCTCGCGACCGTCGCCGGCTTGGCCGGGATCACCCGCTCGGGCATCCGCAGCACTTCCAGCGCACGTGCCCGGTTGGGCAGGCGGCGAATGAAGTCGCGCTCCTCCAGCGCCCGGATCAGGCGGTGCACGCCGGATTTCGACTTGAGGTCGAGCGCCTCCTTCATCTCCTCGAACGAGGGCGACACGCCGCTTTCGGCGAGGCGATCGTGGATGAAGAGGAGCAGTTCATGTTGCTTGCGCGTCAGCATCGCCAATTCCTGTCTGGAACGGATGGCGAACGTGTAGGAAACCGAAACGAACCTGTCAATGCCTCCCGACATCGCGGAGGTCGAGCATTTCCACCGATTCCCCGATATCGGCCGGCGGAACATGCGGAGGACGAACGATCAACCCGTCCGCCGCTGCCAACGCCATCAGCGCGGCCGAATCCTGCCCGTCAGGTGCGAAGGCGAGGCTGTTTTCGATGCGCGCGCGCAGGTAATCCTGGCGCTGGCCGTTGGCGGGCAGGGCCGCGCCCAGCGTCACGGTACGCGTGCGGGGCAGCGGATCGGCCGCGCCGCCCAATTGCGCGATCAGCGGCAAAAGGAACAGACAGGCGGTGACGTAGCTCGACACCGGATTGCCGGGCAGGCCCAACACGATCGCGCCGTCCAGCGTGCCGGCGAGCAACGGCTTGCCCGGCCGCATCGCGACGCGCCAGAAATCGAGCCGTGCACCGGCCTTCTCCAGAGCGGGACGGATGAGATCGTGGTCGCCCACCGAGACGCCGCCGGTGGTTACGATGATGTCGGCCTGCGCGGCGGCGGTGCGGAAGGCGGCGGCAATTCGGCCGAGATCGTCGGGCACGATGCCGTGGTCGCGCACCTCCGCCGGCGATCCGGCGAGCAGGGCGGCGAGCATCGGCGCGTTGGAGGCGGGCAGGCTCGCGCCCGGCGTCGGCTGGCCCAGTGGCACCAGTTCGTCGCCCGTCGAGATCAACGCGACGCGGGGCCGGCGGCGGACGGCGATCGTGGCGTGGCCGCCGATGCCGGCGAGTGCGACGTGCCGGCCGTCGATTTTGCGCCCCGCTGTTACGAGATACGCTTCCTTGCGAAAATCAGTGCCTTGCAAACGGAGACTCTAGAGGATCCCCGGGACCGAGCTCGAAT
>BACX01000332.1 GCA_000333335.1 Sphingomonas-like bacterium B12
CGCGATCACGCCGCTCGGTCATTCGCTGCGACAGCCATTCGAAGCGCTGTGCGGCTGGGCACTGGCTCATGGTAGCGAGATAGACGAGGCGGGCAGCCGGTATGATAACGCGCGGCATGCAGCCTGAAACGCCGATCTGCAACCACCTCACATCGTAGCTCGGGCTAACGCAGCGCCGGATAACCGCTTCGGTGAGCGGCGAGCTCGAGCCTCTTCAGGACATCGTAGTGCCTGATCCCGGTTGTCGCGATACCGTCCAGCAACAGTCTGCGCGATGCACCCCGCTCATCCTCGATCGCACCGCGGACCGCCTTGCGCAGCTGGATCACGAGTCGATCAGGTGTGCTGGCTGCAGTGACAAATGGTAGTGCAGGCGAAGCCTCTGTCCATGTCAGCGTTCGCAACTCCGCAGAGACCATCTGAAAAGCGACCAGCCGAGTCCGTCCTCTACACCACTAGGGGTTGAGTCCGGCACTGTGCGTGGACTCAACATCCGGTGCCGGTCCTGTTTCGTTTCATCAGGAAAGCGGCGCGACTCGCCGGAATCTTTACCCTTTTTCGCTTGACCGCGAGTCTCTGGGGAATCAGTTTGCGCGCCGCAACAGGGTTCGGGGCATCGCATGCAGCAGGTTGAAACGGGTATTGGATCGGGGATCGCACGGGCGCGTGTCGCGGCCGGCGAGCTGCCGCTCGACCAGATTTTGCGCGACGACTGCATCCGCGCCATGTCGCAGCTGCCCGACAAGTCGATCGACTGCATCTTCGCCGATCCGCCCTATAATCTGCAGCTTGGCGGCGATCTCTTCCGCCCGGACGGAAGCCAGGTCGATGCGGTCGACGACGATTGGGACAAGTTCGACAGCTATGCCAGCTACGATCGCTTCACCCAGGCGTGGCTCGCGCAGGCGCGCCGGATCCTGAAGGACAATGGCACGATCTGGGTAATAGGTAGCTATCACAACATCTTCCGTGTTGGTGCTGCGATTCAGGATGAGGGTTTCTGGATCCTCAACGACATCGTCTGGCGCAAGGCCAATCCGATGCCCAACTTCAAGGGCACGCGCTTCACCAACGCGCACGAAACGCTGATCTGGGCGTCCAAGTCCGAGAAGGCGCGCTACACCTTCAACTATCAGGCGATGAAGGCGCTCAACGAGGAATTGCAGATGCGTTCCGACTGGAGCTTCCCGATCTGCTCGGGCGCCGAGCGGCTGAAGGATGACGACGGCGCCAAAGCGCACCCGACGCAGAAGCCCGAGGCGCTGCTGTATCGCGTGCTGCTGGCGACGACCAAGCCGGGCGATGTGGTGCTGGATCCCTTCTTCGGCACCGGCACGACCGGTGCGGTCGCCAAGCGCCTCGGCCGTCGCTGGATCGGGATCGAGCGCGAGCCCAAATATATCCGCGTCGCCCGCGAGCGCATTGCTGCCGCGCTGCCGCTCGACGAGAGCGCGATGACGGTGATGCCCTCCAAGCGCGCCGCGCCGCGTGTGCCGTTCGGTGCGATCGTCGAGGCGGGCATGCTGCTGCCGGGTGCGGTGCTGACCGACGCGAAGCGCCGCTGGAAGGCGAGCGTGCGGGCGGATAGCTCCTTGTTCTGCGAACTGGGTGAGGGATCGATCCACAAGCTCGGCGCCACGCTGCAGGGCGCTCCCTCGTGCAACGGCTGGACCTTCTGGCACGTCGAGCGCGAGGGACGGCTGGAGCCGATCGACGCGCTGCGCCAGCAATGGCTTGCGATGCAGCCCGCCGGATGATCTCCGCTGAGATCGCGCGGCGCGGCCGATCGGCGCGGATCTATCTGCGGCCGACCGGCTTCGTCGATGCGCCCTTCGGCTATGACGGGCAGGCGCTGCGGCTGGCGGGTGGGCTGCTGTGGTTCTCGATGGTCGAGGCGATTGCCGCCGACGAGAACGGGCGTTTCGCCAGCGCGCTGGTGCCGGTCGAGCGGATCGAGGATTCGCCGAGAGTCTGCCCGAGCCGCAATCTTTCTCCGCGCGCACCCAGCTTCGTTACCTGACCGCGCCGCGCTCGCCCTTAACGCTCGGCCAGCGCACCGTCCGGCTCGACCAGCCGCAGGTGATGGGCATCCTCAACGTCACGCCCGACAGCTTCTCGACCGGCAAGGGGCTGGAGGCCGATCCGCAGGCCGCCGCGGCCGCCGCCGTCTCGATGGCGGAAGCGGGAGCCGCGATCGTCGACATCGGGGGCGAATCCACCCGGCCCGGCGCGAAGACGGTGTGGGAAGGCGACGAAATCGCCCGCGTGAAGCCAGTGATCGAGGCGCTCCGCCATTCCGGCGTCGCCCTCTCCGTTGACACGCGCAAGGGGCAGGTGATGGAAGCCGCGCTCACCGCCGGCGCGCATCTGATCAATGACGTCGCCGCTTTGACATGGGACGATGAAGCCTTGGCGGTGGCGCTACGCACACAGGCGCCGGTGGTGCTTATGCACCATCAAGGTAACCCCGCGACGATGCAGCATGATCCGCGCTATCGCGATGCCTTGCTCGACGTGTACGATTGGCTGGAAGCGCGGGTCGATAGCGTTGTCGCCGCTGGCGTGGGGCGCGAGCGGTTATTGGTTGATCCCGGGATCGGCTTCGGCAAGAACCTGCGCCATAATCTCCAGATTCTGAACGGCCTGTCGCTTTTTCACGGTCTCGGATTACCAATCGTGCTCGGCGCAAGCCGCAAGCGGACGATAGGCGCACTTTCCAACGAGGCGCCGGTTGCGGACCGTTTAGGCGGTTCGATTGCGCTGGCGCTGACGGGGGCGGGGCAGGGGGCGCAGATCCTACGCGTCCACGACGTGTTCGAGACGGTTCAGGCAGTCCGCGTATGGCGCGGCATGCGCGATGAGGCGCTAACTCCGAGCGGTTGACCTCGGCCGTCGGTGCGGGGAGCGCGCCATCCTATGAGATGGGCGCGCTACCCCGAACCTCTCGTCGGTTACTGGAAGTGGATGCCGATGCCGGCCATCGCGCGCTGACGCGACGTGTGATCGTCATATCGTGCACGCAGATACTGGGCGTTGACGTACAGGCCCGACAGCACTCCCGAGAAGCGGTTCGCCATCGAAAGCTCGACGCCGCCACCATATTGATAACCGTCGGTGTGATAATGGTCGTAGAACGATGTCTGGCCAGGGCCCGCGACGAAGCTCTTGCGCTGCTCGTTGCTGACGTAGCCGCCCTTACCGAAGACCACCACGTTCGGCGTGACCTTATAGCCGACACGCACGCCGGCGCCCCACTCTTCAAACGACTTGGTGCAGACGGTGCCGTTGATGACGCCCGGCTCGCAAACCTCGTTGCCGTTCCTGGCGGTCCAATAGCTCGCCTCCGGACCGATCAGCAGCTTGTCGCCGATCGAACCGTCCCAGCCGACGGTGGCGCCATAACCGAGCTTGTTATTGTGCCCGCCATTGGCCTGGAAACGATCAAAGCCAATATTGCCCTCGAGCCGGAAGCCCTCGAACTTGGTCGGGTTGCTTGTGGACGCCACATCCGACTGGGCGCTCGCCGCCGTGGCGGTGGCGGCGAGGAAGATCGACGCGATGAGAAACTTGCGCATACTGAAACTCCAAAACGATGCTGCAGCCGCTCAATGAGCAGAGGGCTGCCACGTTCCAGCGCGAAACGGACTTATAAAACGTGTGTCATATCTGCAACATTCGCGCGTCGCGCCGTGCTGTCGATCCCTAGATCGGCGACTTACGGTGGGGCTTCAAACGCTCCGCCGGCGGGTCATCTCGCTGATGCGGTCGCGATAAAGGCTGATGGCGCATCGGATAATCTCACCACCGTTTCTCCCATCAGGCTCCGATAGCAGCCCGGAATGAAGAGCATCGCGCTAGAAGCATACGACGGCTAAGCTTCGGGTAGAGCGCGGGCGCGGCGGGGGATGCGGGACGAGGCGCTGACGCCGGGATGAAACTTAGACTACGTTTCGATTGACAACGGGAGGCCGGAGCCGTTCAATCGAACTGGCGATAGCAGGAGGATTTATTATGCCTCATCCCCGGAAACAGCCCCTCTTTTTGATCGGCGTGGCGACGATGATTGCCACAAGTGCCCGCGCATCGGGCGCGATCCAGCTTCTGCCGGGGCAGATCCAGGCGGGATATGCTCAAAGCGTGCAATCTCTCCGACAGGAAGCGCTCGATCAGCAGCAGCGCGACGGCGGCACTCTGACCGACGCACACATGGCGTCGTTTCAGAAGCGCTATGTCGGCCTGACGGAGCATTACCGCGAGGTTCTGCTCCACAACAATCCGTACTCGGTCAACGCGGATGGCACGGCGCGCGCGCCATCGACCGTCGCCGCCGACTGGACGGCGACACGGTCGGTCGACCGGCCGCAGATTTTCGGTTCGCTCGCGCCGAAATAAGCCGGAGCCTTACGCCGCGCTGTCGATCCCGAGATCACCCAGCTTGCGATACAGCGTCGACCGTCCGATCCCCAGCCTGCGCGCCACCTCGCTCATGCGGCCGCGATAGTGGCTGATCGCCAGACGGATCACGTCGCCCTCGATATCCTCCAGCGGGCGCAGGTGCCCTTCCGGCGTATAGAGCAGCACGCCGCCGGTCGCGACGGACGGCATCCGGTGGCTGGTTTCCGCGCGGGGGCGTCGGCGGGAGAAGCTCTCCTGCGCGATCTGCGGAAAATCGGCGGTGGTGAGCGCGGGGGCGTCGCATAGCACGGCGGCGCGGAAGAGGGCGTTCTGGAGCTGGCGGACGTTGCCCGGCCAGTCATAGGCGCCGAGGAGCGCCAGCGCGTCGTCGGTGATGTCGAGCTCGCGCAGGCCCGGCTGGCGGGCGATGCGATCGAGCAGGTGGCGGGCCAGCGCCGGCAGGTCAGCGGCGCGCTCGCGCACCGGCGGCAGTGCGACGTGCACGCCGGCGAGGCGGTAGAGCAGATCCTCGCGGAAGCGGCCCTGCGCCACTTCCTCGGCGAGCGACACGCGGCTGGCGGCGATGACCCGGACATCGACCTCGCGATAGCCGCGCGCGCCGAGCGGCCAGATGCGGCCGGATTCGAGCACGGCGAGCAGCCGCGCCTGGGTATCGAGCGGCAGCGCCGCCACGTCGTCGAGGAACAGCGTGCCGCCATCAGCCTCGACGAAGCGACCATGCTTGCGCTCGAAGGCACCGGCGAAGGCGCCCTGCTCGTGGCCGAACAGGGTCGAATCGACGACGTTCGCGGGAACGACACCGCAATCCACCACGATCAGCGGCCGCTGCGCGCGAGGGGAGGCGGCGTGGATCGCCTCGGCGAACATTTCCTTGCCGGTGCCGCGTTCGCCTTCGATGAGAACCGGGACGCGGCTTTCGGCGGCGCGCTCGGCGGTGGCGTGCGCCGCGCGGAAGGCGGGCACGGCGCCCACGATCTCGTCGAAGCTGAGCGGTTGCCACAATTTCTCGGCCATCGGGCGCAGCTCGCCCTCGATCGAATCGCGATTGGCGGCCGTGTCGAGCGCGGCCATCAGGCGTTCCGGCGCGATCGGCTTGACCAGATAGTCGGTGGCGCCCTGTCGCATCGCCTCCACCGCAACGGCGAGGCCGTCGAGCGCGGTGAGGACATGGACGGCCTTGTCCGGATGCGCGGCGCGCAGATCGGCGACCGTCGCGGGCGTATCGTCGCGCTGGTCGATCAGCACGGCCTCGACCGTCGCGCCCTGCGGCGATTTGAGCGTCTTGAGCGCGGCGGCCGCCGAATCGGCGACCAACGTGCGCCAGCCTGCACGCGCCGCGATGGCGGAGACCAGGCGGCGTTGCCCGGCATCCTCGTCAATCA
The DNA here is from genome assembly GCA_000333335.1 of Sphingomonas-like bacterium B12. GTDB lineage: Bacteria > Pseudomonadota > Alphaproteobacteria > Sphingomonadales > Sphingomonadaceae > Solisphingomonas. Next base: position 5,799 of record BACX01000332.1, read on the forward strand.
GCAGCAGGCTCCGGATCGTCTCGCGCGGCATCCCGTTCCCTCGGTTTCGGAGGGTGTGCTAGCGCGGCCGGGTAAAGACGGACTTAAGCCCGGCCAAGCACCCGCGTCTGTCCAAAGGGACGATTGCACTTGCAGTGTAGGACTTGGCAGGTCAAACCGCGCCAAAGAGATCAGGAGGGCGGACATGTCGGATCATTCCCCGATGCAAATGAAGGCGCACGAAAACACCTATGAGGGTTTTCTCTCGCTTCTGAAGTTCGGCACCATCGGCTGCCTGATCGTGGCGTTCGTCGTCGTCTACCTGATCTCGCACTGAGGTTGCGGTCATGGGGGTGAAGATCGCGATCCTGCGTGAGCAGGCGGCAGGTGAGCGCCGGGTGGCCGCGACGCCGGAGACGGTAAAGAAGTTCATCGGCCTCGGTGCCGAACTGGCTGTTGAGACCGGTGCGGGCGTGACGGCCTCAATCGCCGACCAAGCCTATCTCGACGCCGGCGCGACCGTCGCGGATCGCTCTGCGGTGCTGACCGGCGCCGACATCATTCTTGGCGTGCAGGGGCCGGATCCGGCCTCGATCGCGAGCGCCAAGACCGGCGCGTGGCTGGCCGCGAGCCTCAATCCGTTTGGCGAGCGGGAGCGCGTCGATGCCTACGCTGCTGCGGGACTTGAGGCGCTGGCGATGGAGTTGATGCCGCGCATCACCCGCGCGCAGTCGATGGACATCCTTTCCTCGCAGTCCAACCTGTCGGGCTACAAGGCAGTGCTGGATGCGGCGGCTGAATATGGCCGCGCCTTCCCAATGATGATGACGGCCGCAGGCACGGTGTCGGCGGCACGCGTGTTCATCATGGGGGTCGGCGTCGCAGGGCTTCAGGCAATCGCCACCGCGCGACGACTGGGCGCGCAGGTGTCCGCCACCGACGTCCGGTCGGCCACCAAGGAGCAGATCCTCTCGCTCGGCGCCAAGCCGATCTTCGTCGAGACGATCGCGGGCATCGAGGGTGAGGGTTCGGGCGGTTACGCCACCGAAATGTCGGAGGACTATCAGAAAGCGCAGGCCGAGCTGGTATCCGGCCACATTGCCAAGCAGGACATCGTGATCACCACCGCACTGATTCCGGGCCGTCCGGCACCGCGCTTGATCAGCGACGCGCAGATCGCGTCGATGCGGCCGGGCAGCGTGATCGTTGATCTCGCGGTGGAGGCCGGCGGTAATGTTGAGGGAGCGGTCGCGGGCGAGGTGGTGGAACGCCATGGCGTGAAGATCGTCGGCCATCGCAACGTGCCGAGTCGGCTGGCCGCGGACACATCGGCTCTGTTCGCTCGAAACCTGTTCAACTTCCTGTCAGCCTTCTGGGACAAGGATAAAGGAGCGCCCGTGCTCGACGCGGAGATCGGCGATGCCATCCGGCTGACGCAGGGCGGCAAAGTTGTGAACCCGAGGTTGCTGACATGAATGCGTTGATCCTTTCCCTGTTGCTTGCTGCGAGTGCGGCAAACGGCCCCGTCAAGCATTCGACTGACGTTAAGACCGACGCGACCGATGCACTGACTGGCAAGTTCGCTGATGCGTTGCGCGGCGCGATCCCGCACGCGAAGCATATGAAGCCATGGTCGGGTGACGAGGCTGACGACCTCTATCTCGCCGTGCTGTGGCCGGTGAACGTGGACGGCAAGCGCTTTAGCTACGCGGTTGATCTGATGAAGAAGACTGGCGACATGGTGACGCCCGATCGGTTGGCGTCGCTGACCGGCACTTGCCGCACCAAGGATATCGAACCGTGCGCGGCAGGGGTCGTCGCCAAGGCAGACAAGAAGGCGGGGGAGGACTGAGCGACGATGGACTTCATATCGATCCTGTCGATCTTCGTGATGGCCTGCTTCGTGGGCTATTACGTCGTTTGGTCGGTGACGCCGGCGTTGCACACGCCGCTGATGGCGGTGACCAACGCCATCTCCTCGGTAATCATCGTCGGCGCACTGATCGCCGGTGCGGCAGCCGGGAGTGCCACGTCCAAATGGCTGGGGCTGCTGGCGATCGTGCTGGCGTCGATAAATATCTTCGGCGGCTTCGCCGTTACCGAGCGGATGCTCGCGATGTACAAAAAGAAGGAGCGCAAGGGCTGAAGCCTTTGTCGCCCTCCGGCGGTCGCCGGATCGAGGAACAGGGTCGGGGGATAGTCTGATGCACGAAGCCGTGAATCCATGGGTGGCGCTGGCCTATCTGGTCGCAGGCGTCTGCTTCATCATGGCGCTGCGCGGGCTCTCCAGCCCCGAGAGCAGCCGCAAGGGCAACCGCTACGGCATGGCGGGCATGGCGATTGCCGTGCTGACGACGCTGATCACCCACGTGCCGGTGATCACGACCTTGGTGACGGTGACGACCCCCGTCTACGATTATAGCGCGATCTTCGCGCATATCGACTATGCGACCGTGATCGAGATGCTGGCGGCGATTGGCCTCGGTGCGGCGATCGGCCTCACCACCGCGCGACGCATCAAGATGACCGACATGCCGCAGCTGGTCGCGGCCTTTCACAGCCTCGTAGGTCTGGCGGCCGTGTTGGTCGCCGTCGCGGCCTATGCCAATCCGGCCGCATTCGGAATCCTCGACGAGCTGACCGGCCACATTCACCAGGTCAGCCGGATCGAGATGGGGCTGGGCATCGCGATCGGTGCCATCACCTTCTCAGGCTCGGTGATCGCGTTCCTCAAATTGAACGGCAACATGAGCGGCAAGCCGATCCTGCTTCCCGCGCGCCACCTCATCAACCTCGGCACGCTGGCCGCAATCTTGCTGCTGATCGCCTACTTCGTCACCGACGACGCGGTGCCGGGTTCGCGC
>BACX01000331.1 GCA_000333335.1 Sphingomonas-like bacterium B12
GGCGCGGCGCGCCGATCGGCAGGCCCAGCGTCATATTGACGCCCTCGTCGAAATGCAGCGTCTTGAGCGGGATCAGCGCCTGATCGTGATAGGTGCAGAGTGCCGCATCGTAGCGCGCGCGGGCGCGGGGATGGAACATCGTGTCCGCCGCCAGCGGGCCGACGATGTCGATCCCTTCGTCGCGCAACTGCTCGATCGCGGGCAGCAGGATGTCGATCTCCTCGCGCCCGAGCGCGCCGCTTTCCCCGGCATGGGGGTTGAAGCCGGCGATGGCGATGCGCGGATCGGCGATGCCGAAATCGCGCTGCAGGCCGCGCGCCGTCACCCGCGCCCGTGATACGACCAGTTCGACGCTGAGCAGGCTCGCAACGCGGGCGAGAGGCACGTGGGTGGTGATGCAGACCGTGCGCAGCGTTGGCCCGGCGAGCATCATCGCGACGTTGCCAGGCGACACGCCGCAGCGTTCGGCGACGAACTCGGTCTGGCCCGAATGGGTGAAGCCGATCGCATACAACTCGGCCTTGGAGACCGGGCCGGTGACGATCGCACTGGCAGCGCCTTCGCGCGCGAGGCCGACGGCGATCTCGAGGCTGGCGATGGCGCAGCGCGCGCCCGGCATGTTGGGCTGGCCGGGGACGATCTCGCCAGCGTCCTCCACCTCCATGATGGGGAGTGCCTCGCCGAAACAGGCGGCGGCATCCTCCGGCCCGTCGATCTTGCGCAGCGGTCCCTTCCATACGGTGGAGATGGAGCGCAGGTCGCCGATCGCGAAGAACGGGTTCAGCCGGTCCTGGGCGCGCCGCACCCAGGCCTTGGCCAGCACCTCGGGGCCGATCCCGGCCGGATCGCCGATCGAAACGGCGATCGGGGCGACGCTCATCGGTACTCGATCACCGCATCGCGGCGCAGATCGCGCAGATAGCGGCGGGCACGCAGATCGACGCGTTCCTGCTCCATCTGGTTGTAGATGGCATCGAAGGACGGAGCATTGGCGGTCTGCGGATCGTCGCGGCCGCACAGCACCAGCACGCGCACGCCGTCCTGCACCGAGCCGAACGGCGTGGTCGACTGGCCGATCGACAGCGCCGCCATCTGCTCCTGCAGCGCCGGCGGCAGGTCGCGGATCTTGATGTTGTCGTTCTCGACCATGTTGCCGTCGAACTTGGCGGCGACGTCCTTGGCCGCGCCGCAGCCGCCCATCTTCTGGGTCGCCTCGGCGAAGGCCGCGACGCGCGGGCCGGCCGTTTCCTGGGTGGTGCCGGGCGGGAAGCTGATCGTGATCTGCTTGAGGCTGAGCAGCGCGTCGCGCGGATCGGAGGTGAGCACCTGCCGCTGATCCTGCAGCGCGATGATCGAATAGCCGCCGGGCACCTGGATCGGTGGAGTCACCGAGCCGTTCTGCATCTGCGGCAGCACCTGGGCGATGGCGTCAGGTAGCTGCTCGGAACGCACCCAGCCGAGATCGCCGCCGACGGCCGCCGTCGAGGCTTCCGAATATTGGCGGGCATAGGCGACGAAGCTGCCGCCCTTCTTCAGCTGTTCGAACACCTTGTCGGCGTTTTCGTGGGCCTGCGCGTCGGTCGCCGGGGTCGAGGAGATGAAGATCTCTCCGACATGATATTCCTTGGCGCCCTTGGACGCGTTGAGGCGCGCGATGACCTGCTTCACCTCGTCGTCGCCGACGTTGATGAATGGCTGCACCTTGCGATCGAGCAGGCGCTGCCAGGCCATTTCGCCGGTGATCTGGCGCTTGATCGAGGCCGCCGACGAACCCTTCGATTTCAGGAAGGAGGCGAACTGGTCCGGCGTGTATTTGAACTGGCCGGCGACGCGCTGGAAGGTCGAATCGATGTCCGCCTGCGGCACGTCGACATCGTTCGACTTCGCTTCCTGAATCTCCAGCGTCTCGTCGATCAGGTTGCGCAGCACCTGCAGGCGCAGGCGATCCTTCTCCTCACCGGCGACCTGCTGACCGTTGGCGGCAAGCACCAGGTTCAGGCGCTGGTCGACGTCGGTGTCGGTGATGATGAAGCCGTTGACGATCGCGGTGGCCTTGCGGATCGTCGGATCGAATTTGCCGAACACCTGCACGTCGTTGGGCAGATTGAGCGGGTTGGTGACGCCGGCCTCGTCATCGCCCTGGGCGAAGGCGTGGCCGGGGCCGATCAGGGCGATCGCGCCCGCCAGGCAAAGCGCCGCCAGGCGCGGCTTGAACATAGCTTTCTTGGAAATCACGCCGTTCTCAATCCCGCCCGTCAGGTCGCGCTTCCCCCTCGGAAGCACACATCGCGATCGGCCCTTGTCGCAGGGCGCCGATGAATGAAGGCTTTAGCGCCCGAGGTTCTTGAACGCCAGCCGGAACTGGAAGCTGTCGCCGTAGCGCGCATCTCCGAACGCCGCATAGTTGCGCCGCCACTGGACGCTCGCCTCGAAACAGTCGTCCTCATAGGCGAGGCCGACGCGCGACTTCACCGGATCGAAGCCGTCCTCCAGATCCTGCACGGTCTGGCTCTGGCTGGCGGTGACGCTTTGGTTGCTCTTGGTGAGATCAAGCGTCGAGGAGCCGAACAGCGACCAGCGCTTGCCGATCGCGAGCCGCGCGCCCAGCCGCACTTCCTCATGGTCGCGCAGATCCTCGATCGCAGGATCGATGTTGCGGCTGAGGTTGAGGTAGCCGACCTCGAGATAGGTGCTGGCCGAACCCAGCGTCGCGTCGATCTCGTTGCGGCGGATCGCGAAGCTGTTCTTGTCGAGCCGGAAGCGTTCGGTGAGGCTCACGAAATTGCCGTAGCGCACGGTCGCGCGGCCGACGATGTCGGAGGTACGGCCCGAAAGCCCGGTGCCCGGCGGCAGGATGCTGGCGCGGTTGGAGAAGCGGTAGCTCTGCCCGATGTCCGAACGGAGCGAGAAGCGCGGCAGGTCGAGCGCATATTCGACGCCGTAGGTGACGCGCGCGCCATCCTCCCACCGGTCGTAGCCGGGGAAGCGGTTGAGCGAGAAGAGGTTGGTGTCCTCCAGATCGANGGCGCG
>BACX01000330.1 GCA_000333335.1 Sphingomonas-like bacterium B12
TCACGCCAAGCCCGGCGCGTGGGCAACGATCGACGAAGCGGGCGAACTGCTCGGGCGTGCCGTAGCGGAAGAAAGGCGCGAATTGGCCAAGTGGCTGGTAGCCCCACGATCCGCCGAAGGGATGCTCCATGATCGGCATCAGCTCGACATGCGTGAAGCCCAGCCCGGTGACATAGGGGATGAGCAGGTCGCCCAGTGCGTCCCAGTCGTGCGCGCTGCCATGCCATGGCTTCATCCACGATCCGGCATGTAGCTCGTAGATGGAGATGGGGGCGCCGGGATGGTGGCGATCGGCACGGCCCGCCATCCAGTCGTCGTCGCGCCATGCGAAGTCGGGTAGCGCGGCGACGATCGAGGCGGTTGCTGGCGGCTCCTCGGTTCGGCGGGCGAGCGGATCCGACTTCTGGCGCAGGATACCGTCGCAACCCAGGATCTCGAATTTGTAACGCGCGCCTTCTTCGACGCCGGGTACGAACAGCTCCCAGATACCCGCATCGTGGCGCAGCTGCATCGGCAGGCGGCGTCCATCCCAGCTGTTAAAATCGCCTACCACGGAGACGCCGCGTGCATTGGGCGCCCAGACAGAGAAGGCAGTGCCGGATACGCCGTCGACCTCCATGGGCACCGCGCCCATCCGCCGCGAAAGCTCCCAATGACGACCCTGATTGAACAGATAGAGATCCAGATCTCCAAGGACAGGGCCGAAAGCGTAAGGATCATCGATCTCCTGCACCGCATCGGGCCAGGAGATGCGAAAGCGATAGGAGGTGCCCCGCTTCAACTGACCGACGAAGAAGCCGGGCGCCTTTTCCGCCAATTGGCCCAGCACTCGGCTGCTCTTGCGCGAAAGGATATCGACGCGTTTGGCTCCTGGCAGGAAAGCCCGTACCTCCGCCCCATGGCGACCGAGCGTGCCGAAAGGATCGTGTCGCCAGGACTCGAAGTGCGTATCGGTCAAGTTTTCCCCCAAGGTCCGTGTCCGCTGCCAACGAGGCTACGCCGATTAGGTGCCATTCATAAAACTTTCCGCTCAGGGGAACTGAACGTGGCCTCAGCGGCTTAGTGGAGGAACTTTCGGGATACAGGCTCATGGCGCCCAGCGCGACGCTCAGTGGATTGATCAGCCGTCAGACTATGGCGTTCGTGCTTTGCGGTGGTCGGGGAAGCCGCCTGATGGAACTGACCGACCGACGTGCGAAACCCGCAGTGTTTTTCGGGG